>CAZXCR010000087.1:0-6958 GCA_964639315.1 uncultured Treponema sp.
ATGTGTGGCTAAGAAAACACAATAGTCGTTCAAAACCGCAGGTTTTGAATGAAACTGCGAAAAGCGGGATTCCTAAAAAAATTCGCTAAGCAGGCGAAGCCTGATTAGCGCGCTTGAAGTAAAAAAATTTGCTCCAAATTTAAAAAAATCACATTTGTATATCAGAAAAAAATAATATGAAACGGGTAAAAATGCATTTTGGTTTGCCAAATGTGCTGCGGGGGCGATTTTGTTTGCAAAATGGGGGCGGACAGAATAAAATAAAATTTGATAAATATCAATTTATTTTGATACAAAAAACTGGAGGATAAAATGAAGATTACATCTAAAAAAAGATTTTTTGTGAACCTTACATTAGGTGCTGCTCTTGCTGTTTTTTTTACTGCGTGTCCAACGAGTACTGGCTCTACGGAAACTGAAAGCGAGAGTACCGGCGAAAACTTGGCTTCTTACGTTTACACTAAATATTCTAACGGTGCAAGCGATTCCCGCGAATCAAGCCAGACGGACTGGAAAATGGCTAACTGCCACGACCCTAAGCTTTTTCAGGATGATGACGGCACTTACTACGTTTACGCAACTGACGCTTCTTGCGGTAACATTGGAAATGTAGGCTTGCACATTCGCTATTCAACTGACCTTGTAAACTGGACTGGCGTAAGTACTTCTGCAATTCAGGGATTTTGGGACGAGGATTTTTTGGCGTGGGAAGGTTTTACAGCTTCTTCTAGCGAAACTTTGCAGAATAATTCTAGTTACACAGCTTACACTTGGGCGCCAACGGTTATAAAGCTGAACGGCTTGTATTATATGTACCACGGAGTTAACGCTACAAATCTTACTAGCGGCAAGGCTTCGTCGTGCATTGTGCTTGCAATTGCGTCTAATGCAAAAGGACCGTTTTATCCGGCTAAGGAAATTTCAAACTTTGATGAAACTACTGAAACTCGCTCTAATTACAAGGCAAAAGCCAGCGATATTAAAAGCATTAAATCTAAGCTAGAGGAACTGGGTGTAACTTACAGTCAGGATTTTCTTGTGCGTTATGCTTACAAGGCATCTAGTGCAAGTTCTACTGCAACTTTGGACGGCACAACTTTAACTGCCGCAGAATATTCGCAAAGTGATAATGGCAGATTTGGCTGTATTGACCCGGAATTTGTGTTTGATATAGCGGACGGAAGTTTAAAAACTTTTACTATTGGTGAAAATGAATGCTATGCAATGATTTACGGTTCTTGGATGAACGGCATTGCTCTTGTTTACGTGGATGCAGTTTCGCTTAAACCCATTTACAAGGACTATGCCGGCAACGGAAATACTTCTATTACTGTTAACGACACAACATACACCGAAGGAACTGAACTTGAATGTTCTCTTGACCAGGCAAACTACGAATACTATGGTAAAGCATACAAAGGAAACTACGGCTGTTTGGGCGTAAGAATTGCCGGCGGTTATGGAGCAGGCTATGAAGGTGCTCAGCTTTTTTACAATTCAAATACAAATTACTACTATTTGATTACTTCTTGCGGTGGTCTTGATTACGAGTACCGCTGTACTTTGGGCAGAAGCGAGGATATTGCAGGTCCTTACTACGATGCTGGCGGTAAGAATATGGTTTTAACAAATACTTCAACTGATGAAAATTACAAAGGAAATTATCATGCAGTTGGTTCTAAAATAATTGGAAGCCATGCTTTAAGCGGGGAATATTCGTTCCGCTGCCAGGGTGGACTTAGTGTTTTGCACGCACAGAACGGTAAGATTATTTTTGCCTGCCATTCGCGCACTAATTTCCAGGAAGGTTATTATTTCTACCTGCAGTGCCACCAGATGTTCTTTAATGCTGACGGATGGCCGGTTTTGAATCAGAACGAGTATTATTCTGACTATTCTGACATTACTGATGACGGAACTGAAAGTCTTTGCGCTATTAGTGCAAGCGATATTACTGGTACTTACAACAGCATTCTTACGGTGCGTGGTACAGATACTGATGCTGTTTCTAATCTTGGAATTTACGGCGCGTCTAGTGTAACAAGCACGGTGAATAAGCTGGATGCGGTTCCTACTGCAAGCAAAAAAATGTCGCTGAATACTGACGGTTCTATTGGTGGCGCTTACGGTGGTTCGTGGACTTTAGCTGATGACGGATATTCGGTTACCATAAATCTTGAAAATTCTAGCGGGGAGTCTTTGGGGTCATTTAAGGGCGTGATTTTCCATGCAGTTGACTGGGCAAAGAAGGGGTCAAAATCTAAAAAACGCCGCACAATTTCCTTTACCAGCCTGAACTATGATTCTACTGGCGAAAGTACAAACGCCGGAGAATTTTTCTGGGGAAACAGAACTTCCGCAACTGAAATAACAACGGTTAGTGATTAAGTGTGCTGATTGAGCTTGCGGTTTACTTACAAAATGGTAGTTTCGACAGGCTCAACCACCGGGGCTTTTTCTAGTTAGAATTAATTTTTTTTTTACACAGCGCCGATTGAGCTTGTCGAAATCAAACTGTGTAAAAAAATCAGTCTTCGAGGTCTGGGATGCGCTTGTGGAGCTGTTTTAGGAAGGCTTCTCCGGTTACGCCTTGTTTGAGGCAGGCAAAGATGCAGTTGTCGCCGGCGACTGTGCCCAGAATTTCGTCGAAATCCATTGCGTCGAGGGCGTTCGAAACGGAATCTGCGTGGCCGCCAAAGGTTTTTATGACTACGATGTTGCCGCTAAAGTCTATGCTTACGTAGCCGCGCAAAAAGTCCTGCACGTAAATTTCTTCGGTTTCTTGGCGATTGTCGTCTTCCGAAAGCGAATAAACGTAGCGCGAGTTTCCGTCGCTGATTTTTCCTACTCGCAAAAGTTTTAGGTCGCGCGAGAGGGTTGCCTGCGTTACTTCAAATCCGTTTTTTTCTAGTAGATTCAAAAGTTCTTCCTGACTTTCAATTCTGTTATTTTTTATGAGTTTACGGATTGTTTTTAATCTGGATAATCTTTCTTTCAAAATTTCACCTTTTTTTTTACATTCTGATTTTCTAGAACATCTTTATGCAAATATTATGTATAATTATGCAAAATAATCAACAGGTTTTCGCGACGGTGCTGCGGTTGCTAAGCGACGGTGCGCGGTGTTTCGCGATGCTGCGTGACGGTTCGCGAGGTTACGCGACGGTGCGTGACGGTACGCGGGGTTCGCGACGGTGCGCGGCGGTATGCGACGGTTCGTGACGGTACGCGGGGTTACGTGACGGTGCGCGGGGTTACGTGACGGTTCGCGAGGTTTCGCGGCGGTTCGTGGCGGTGCGCGGCGCTATTTTTTACAAAAGTTCAACGTAGGTTTTTCCTGAACCGCCGTCTTCTGGGGAAGCAAAATGAAAATTTTTTACAAGCGGATAATTTGAAAGAAAATCGCTGACTGCCTGCTGCAAAATTCCGTTTCCCTTTCCGTGAATCACAGAAAAATTCTTAAAATTGTTAATTTGGCAAAGGTCAATTTGCTTTTCGAGTGCCTTAATTGCTTCTTCCTGCCGCATTCCCAAAAGCCGCAGTTCAAATTGAGGTTTTTCTGCCACCAGAGGATTTTGCGCTTCAAAAACAAAGTCAACTTTTTTTGCGTTTGGCTGTGAATTTTTTATTACCAGCTGATTTTTTGGAACTTCCATTTTTACTGAACCAAACTGTACGCTCCATTTTTCGCCTTTTAATTCGCGCACCAAAGTTCCTTCGCGTTTGGAAGAAAATGCATAAACTTGCATTCCGCTCTTAAATTCCAATTCTTGAACCGGCACTTTTTTTGCCTTTGAATTGATTTGATTTTTTGCCTCAAGCTGAATCTGCGAAACTTCTGCATTTTGCAGTGCCTTTGCATTTGAAGAATGAGTTTTTTTGCCTTTTTTTGATTTTTCCCGATCGCCTTTGAAACTGGAAATTCGCATTCCGTTTGCAGCAAATTTTGCTTTTTTTTCTTCAAGATTCTGACTTTGTTCTTCGATTTGAGACTTTCTATTTTCGATTTCGTCTTCTTGATTTTTTACACTCTGCTCAAAATCACTAATAAATTTTTTTACGCCAAGAGTTTTTTCTCTGGTAATTTCCCCTTCGCGCAGTTTTCGTACAAGATTTTCTAGTTCACTTCTTGTTTTTCGTAAAAATTCAGAGGATTTTGTTCGCTCAATTTCTTTAAGTTCAAGTTCTTTTTGTTTTAGGGAAAGCTCTTTTTGCTCAAGTTTTATGCTTTTTTGCTCAAGGGCTCTTTCTGCGGACTTTTGATTTTTTATTGCCTCGTTAAGTTCTGTGTGTTTTGCCGAAAGTCCTTTTATGAGAGAACTTACGTCTGCCTGTTCTGTGGCTATGTAATTTCTGGCTCGCTTTATAATTTCCGGGCTGATTCCAGAATTTGAAGCAATGTCTATTGCGTGACTTTCGCCCGGAATTCCCATCAGCAGCGTGTAGGTTGGCTTCATTGAAACTGGGTCAAATTCAACACTTGCATTTTCGCAAAACTGATTTGTGTATCCGTAGTTTTTTAAAATTCCGTGATGAGTTGTGGCGATTACAAAAGATTTTTTTTCAATCAGTTCGTCTAAAACACTCATTGCAATCGCGCCGCCTTCCTGCGGGTCTGTTCCGCTGCCAAATTCATCAAGCAGAATAAGCGAATTTTCTGTGGCGTTTTTTAGCATAAGCGCCGTTTTTTTCATATGCGACGAAAAGGTACTCAGCGAATTGTCGATTGACTGCTCGTCGCCTATGTCTGCAAAAATTGACTGGAAAATTGGAAGTCGGGTTCCTTCGCTTGCCGGCACTGAAAATCCACTTTGATTGAGCAGCATAAAAAGTGCAATTGTTTTTAAAGTGACGGTTTTTCCGCCAGTGTTTGCGCCGGTTATGATTAAGATGCGCTTTCCTTCACTAAAATTTATGTTGACCGGAACTGCCTTTTCTGCCAAAAGAGGATGTCGCGCACCAATAATTTTGCAGGGCAGGGAAGAGTCCGTGTCTTCGGCAAATACGCCGTTTGTTTCCTTTTGCCATCTTGCCGCCGCGTAAGTTTGGTCAAGAAGCAGCATTGTGTTGTGCGCATTTTGCAGTTCCGTTTTGTAAACACTCAGTCTTGAAGTGAGTTCGCAAAAAATCTGCTTGATTTGACTTTCTAAATTATATTCTTCCTGAACCAAAGCGTTGTTTGCACGCACAAGTTCTTCTGGTTCAACATAAAGTGTTTGTCCGCTTGAACTTACTTCGTGAATAATTCCGCTGATTTGTGATTTTTGATTCGCCTTTACTGCAAGAAGCTGGCGGTCGGCTTTGTAAACCGGAACATTTGACTGAAGCACATTTGCGAGTTTTGAATCTGAAGTGTATTTTTTTATTGCGCCTTCAATCTCTTTGTTAATTGCCGCAATTCTTGCTTTTATTTCGCGCAGTTGCGGTAAGTCTCTTATTTGACCGTTAAAATCCAGAACTGAAAAAATTTCGTTCTTTGCGTTTTCAAGTGGCGGAAGGGACGAAACTAAATTCTGTAAGTGCGGAATATTTTCTTTTAAACTTACGCTGAAAATTGATTCTTTTGCGTCGTGCACTCTGGAACAAAAAATTCCGAGCGCATAAAATTCTTCCTGCAAAAGACTTGAACCTTGAATTCCTAAGATTTTAAAATACTGCTTTACTGGCGGCCACGAAGAAAATTTTACTGGAAAAGTTGAATGTAAAATCACTGACCATTCGCGGCCTAAATTTTTTAAATAATCAATTTGCTCCTTGTTGCTGGAAGCTTCCCTTGATTCAAGAAGTTCTTTTGCTTCCTCGCTTGCCGCAAGTTTTGCTATTTGCTCTCTGATTCTGTAAAAATCAAGTTCCTTTGCAATGTCTCCTTTTAGGAATTTGTCTTTTTCGTTTTCGTCCATAAAAATTAAATTTTCCTTTTTGAGAACTTTAGAAAGTCTGGTAAAAACTGCAATTTTTGGATTTGCCTTTGCTTAAATTTTTTCGTTTAGAATTACATCTAAAAGTTCTTTTGTGTTGCTGACGATTAAAGTGGCATTATGTTCCTGCAAAAATTCTTTGCTTCTAAAACCCCAACTTACGCTTATACATCTTATTCCAGCAGCGCGGGCAGTTTCTATGTCTACATCGGAATCGCCTGCGTAAACAACTGCGCTTTTATTTACCCCAAGAATTTTTATCACTTCGTTTAATGAATCTGGGGCAGGCTTTCTTTTTATTCCAGGCCGTTCTCCTACGGCAGTTTGCGGATTTATGTATGCTGAAAAATAAAGAGACGCCAGTTCTTTTACCTGCTCGTCTGGTTTGTTTGAAACAATTCCAGTTTTTATTCCGCGCGAATTTAGTTCTTTTAGTGCGTCTAAAACTCCGTCGTAAGCTTTTGTTTTGTTTTGCCAGTTTTTTGCGTATTCAGATTTTAGCTGAGCAAAACATTCACTAAACTGCGGATTTTCTTTCCCAAGCGGAATTGCTCTTTCCATAAGTTTTTCAAGTCCGTTGCCAACAAAGCCTCTTACTTCTTCAATGCTGCGTTCGGGAAAATTAAATTTTTTTAAGGCAGCGTTGCAACTGTCGGTTAAGTCTTCAAGGGTGTTTAGCAAAGTTCCGTCTAAATCAAAAATTACTGCTTCTATCATTTTGTATTTCCTTTTTTCGAAAAATTTTTTTTTAGTTAAGGGGATTTTTGAAAGTCCCTTTATTTTTTGCAAATCAGCGAAAGTATAAAACAGAATAAAAAAATTACTGCGTTAATTAAAACTATTGTTGCGCCGCTTGCCGAACCTAAATAGTAAGAAAGCGAAAGTCCCGCAATTCCACTTACGAGAGAAATTAAAATGCTTTTCCAAACGTACTGACGGGAATTTTTTGAAACAAGCCGCGCTGCCGCCGCCGGAAGCACCAGCAGCGAATTGATTACAAGAAGTCCTGTCCATCTTATGCTTACGGTTACAATTGCAGC
>CAZXCR010000088.1:0-6942 GCA_964639315.1 uncultured Treponema sp.
ATGAATGTGGATTAAGAAAGGGCGGTGTAACTTTAATAAGCTGCCCTAGATGCGGACGGCTTGGTTTTGATGTACATTCTTTTGTTGACCGCTGGGAAAACACGTTGATGTCGCTTAACAAAGACGTAACAATTGCGATTATGGGTTGTGTGGTGAATGGCCCTGGCGAAGGAAAACATGCCGACCTTGGAATTGCGGGTGGCGGTGATAAGGTCATAATTTTTAAGAAAGGAAAAATAATTCAAACAATTGATGCAAAAGATGCCGATGCTGTATTTAAAGCCGAATTGGAGTCATTGTAAATGAACAAAAATCTTGTTATTGGAATATTTTTTGCTCTTGTTGCCGCAGCGCCACAGCTGTTGTTTTCTAGAACGGTTCCTCAAAAAGTTGCGAAAGGAAATGAAGCCTGGCGTTATATGATTTTAGCGCAAAAGTCTTTTGATGATGGAGATTATGGTTCTGCATTTTCTTATGCTGAAAAAGGAAAAAATCTGAAAAAGGCTGACTGCGACTGGCAAGTTTATCAGCTAGAAAGTCTTATGAAAAAATCTTCAATCCGCGCCATTGGTAATGATCTTAATCTTTTAGTGCGTGAGTTGAAGGAAAATAATCTTTCTGAGGCGCTTAATATTATTCAGACTCATCTTGATAAAAAAGGAACTCCTTATTTTAAGAATGATTACAGTAAGCTTTTTGATTATGTGAGCAATTATTATGAATATCCAGAAGCTGATTTTTTGATTGCAAAAATTTATGAACTTGAGGGCGAAAACGAAATTGCCCTTGATTATCTTGGCAGGGCATATTCAAATTCTGAATATCTGGATGTTGCAGAACAAAAATATGATATTTTAAATGAACTTGCAAAAATCAGTTTTAATACACAGGATTATGATAATTACGAAAAATACCTTTTGCTTTCTGCTTCGGACAATAAATTTTTTAGCGACAATGCGTTTTTATCAGCAATTACAAATCTTATAAGTGACAACGATGGTGCTGTTGAAAAATTCTTTTTGCTTTACAGATGTACTGATTTTACAGGATTTTCCGCGCTTATAAAACTTGCTGATTATTACAAAACTTTCGGTCGTTCGGAAAAAGCTTTAAAATGCAGCGCTCTTGCTTCGATTATTGCAGTTTCCAGAATTGACGGCGTGCTTTCTGAAAGGCTAACTGACTATGAATACAAAAATTTTTCTAATCTTCTTACACATTCGGCAAAATATTCTGACATTGTAAAATGGGGCAATGAAAATGATGTGTGGAAGCTTTTTTATGAATTTGCTGATATTTGTGCGCTGAATGGAAAATTTTTGTTTGCAAGAACCTTGTATTCAGTTTTATCAGAATACGAACCTGAAGAATACTGGAAAAATATGAGTAGCCGGAAGCTTATAAAATAAATGCAAAAATCAACTTTTTACACACAGATTTTTTTTTGTAGAAAGTTGCTGCTTTTGCTTAGAATAAAAGTCCGAGCCCAAAGTAGAATTCGTAGTTGCGGCTTGGATTTCTCCAGTCAGAATCAAAATAATCTGTTTTTTGACTAAGAATTCCTTTTGATAAATCGTAACCAATACTTGCTCTTACAACGTAACTTTTCCACTTCTGCGGATAAATTAAAAATTCAAGTCCGCCTGTGTAAATACCTTCTTTTATGTTAAAAATTGAACCTGAGGCTCTGTTTTTTAGAAGACCTACATCAATAAAAGGCGAAATCTGAAGTTCAAAATTCAGATATTGAAAAAGTTTGTATGGTACAAGAAATATTTTTTGTTTTACAGAAGACATTTCGCTGTATTTTCCAAAAATCGCTTCGCCCCATTTTATCCAGTCAGTTGTAATAATGTGGATTGGAAAATCTATGTTGAAAGTAAGGGCGCATTGGGTTTCAAGCGCATAGTTGTTTGTGTCAACATTGTAATCATCGCTGAATTTTTGATAATCCGCGGCACCTCTTAAGTAAGAGCCAATTTTTGTATTTTTATTCAATCCGGCAAAGAAATTTGAATTTAGTGCGAATCCCAAATATGTCCAGCTTTTATAGCAGCGGGCATTTGCAGTTATGTAAGGAACAACTTTTTCACCTATAATCTCTGTATGAAAATCCCAGCCGATTCCTTGTTCAGTGCTAAAATAATATCCGTTTCTAAAATTGTATTTTTCAGTCCAGTTTATATTGCTTACACCAATTGACTGCACAACGTTCATCATTGGAGACTGTTTTAAATCTGTGTTGTTTTCATTTATTCCGTCTTTATCCCAGTTGTAAACAATATTTACAGACGGAGTGTAGGTAACCGCAGTTGTGTTTCCCAAATAGCCTAAAACTAGCGGAAGGGAAATTTCTGCCTTTTCTATAAAATATAGTTCATCGCCATATTCGATATAGTCTTTTTCTCTTACAACTGACTGTGTGCCACTAAGATTAATTTTGTGATCGCCAAATGGAATGCCAAAAACCAAGCCGGTGTTATAGTTGAATTCTGGAAGATCATCACCAATTTCCCAGTTAAATTCAAATGTATTGCTCCAGGAATTTTCTGTTATTCCTATGTTAAAAGGAAATTCATATTCAAAATTAAATCCGCCTGTAATTTTTGACCAATCGTCTGGCGCATCTTTATTTCCAAACTGTCCGTTCAAGTCAAGATTTAAATCGCTCATTGTGCCTAAAAAATTATTGTCTTTTAACTTGAGCTTTATTTCAAATCCTGAATTTGTGTCGAGAGTAGGCTTTGGCAGTGCAAGAAAAGATTTTGAATCCGAAAAACTATAGCTTACTTTTGCAAGATTTATGTCGTCTTCGGTGCCGGCAATTTCGTATGAATACTGAATGTTATCAACCAAGCGGGTGTTTACAAGTTGCTGTTTAATGTCGCTTAAATAAGTTTCAAATTCTTCTTTTGAAGTAAAAATCTTGTTGTAGTCGATGTTTGTTACGTTTCGTTTTATGGCATAAACCTTAGTTTTACCCTGTGAGTTAAATTCAAGGTTTAAAATTTTATATTTTTCCTGAGATTGTATTTCCTGCTCTTCTGCCGTTTGACTCGTAACTTCTTCCTGCGAAAAAGAAAGGGCTGCAGAAAAAATTGCGCTTAAAATCAGAATTATATATTTTTTTGAAATCTTCATAAGATAAAAAGAGACCTTTAAAAATCAATTTAGTATGCTTTTATTTTAATGACAAATTCTTTTCTAGTCTATAAGTGCTGAATTCTTGATTTTTACGCAGCTGTTACTGACGAAATTCCCTGTTTATAAAAAATTTCTTTCTTAACAAAAAGACCGTGAGCTTGCCGGCTGTTACTGATAAAATTTTCGCTTTAATAAAAAATTCTTTTCTTAACAAAAAAATCCGCGAGTTTTCGCCTCTGAAAAAGACAGAATTTTTATTAGTAAGCACCTTTTTTATCGAGTACAACCCAAATTGTTTTTATAAGAATCCACAAATCAAGCCAAATTGACCAGTTTTGAATGTAATAAGAATCAAGCATAATTCTTTCTTCGTAAACTGTATTGCTTCTTCCACTAGTTTGCCACATTCCTGTAATTCCTGGCAGAACCGAAAGAACATAGTCGCGGCTGTTTCCGTATTTTTCAAGTTCGCCATCTGTAACTGGGCGCGGACCTACAAGACTCATTTCGCCTATAAAAACATTGAAAAGTTGCGGAAGTTCATCAAGCGAAGTTTTTCTTAAAAAACTGCCAAATTTTGTAACACGTGGATCTTTTTCGAATTTGCGTTCTTTTTCCCACTGCGCCCGCATTTCTGGATTTTCTGCAAGAATTTTTTCAAGCATTTTATCGGCATCGATTCGCATTGAACGGAATTTCCAGCATTTAAATTCTTTTCCGTTTTTGCCGACTCTTTTATGTCCGTAAAAAATAGGTCCGCGAGAAGTGCATTTTACAAGAATCATTAAAATCAGCATAAGTGGAATTAAAATAGGGCAGAAAAATAAAATTATTGAAATGTCGAGAAGTCGCTTTAAAAAGAAATTGAATTTAAATGTAAGATTGTGAATTGAAGCAAATCCTGTAATTCCTGCAATGTCTTTTATTTGCTGAGTTGTAGTGCCAACATTTTGATTTATTGGAACTGAAATTGTGTATCTGTAAGAAGACATTATTTGGAACATATTGCCTTTGTAATCGCAGATAATTGCACATTTTATGTTGTGTTTTTTTATGATACTGAAAATTTTTTCATCAAACGGAAAGCACGGAATGTTTCCTGACTTTTTAAATTCTTTTGTGCTTGAGTCAAAAATTACAACTGGATTGTAGCCAAGATATTTGTTTTTTAGAAGTTTGCTGATTACTTCGTTTGCGCTGTCTTTTGAAGTGTAAATTACCGCAGGAACGCCCCACCATTTGAATCTTGAAAAGAATTTTTTTGCAAAATGTCTTGCAAATGGAAGACAAATTACGGTAAAAGGAAAACTTACAAGAAACGCAATGCAAACAGCGGTCTGCTTACTGTCGCGGATAATGAATTTTGCGTATACTGCCTGATTTAAATTTGAAATGTAAAGACTTATTACGATTGCTATGAAGGAAAAAAAACATACGCCGCAGTAGCGTTTTACTTCTTCTGTGGGCATATTCATAATTCCCGGGTAAAGTCCTACGGCTCCAAAAAGAACTAAAATAAATGGTATGTAAATTGAATAGTTTATAAAAGATTTAAAGTTTATTGCTGATGGAACAAAGAGGTTTACTATAAAAAATCCGAATCCTATGCACAAAAGAAGCACAAACATATCAACAACGCAAAGTCCCAGCCCTGACCAGAAGGAACTTGTGTGCTCGCAGTGTTTGCTTAAAAATTCATCAAATTCTTTTTCATTCATATTTTTTTTCCCTAATTTGATTTTTTATGAGGCTAGAATTTATACTCAATTCCAAACGAAAAATAATTTGCAAAAACATCATAGAACGAAGAAATCCATTTATTTTTATAGATTTCCAGAACTTGACTTTCTGTGTAGGAACCTGCGCCTGAAATTGAATAAAGTGTGTTGCCTTGAGAATCTGTTGTTTCCAAAGCCGCAACTTCTCCGCCTGGATAAAGATTTGAATCAACTCCCTTGTTGTGAATATATTCAAAATTATATGCGGCATTAAAGCTTAAAGTTCCCCACTTGTGTTTTTGAAGAGAATATTTTGCTTTAAGTCCAAGCTGCAAAACATACATTTTGTGTTCTTGAGTAAGAAAGTTTAAATGCTCATTCAATTCTTCAAGAAAAGTATTTTCTAAAGTCTGGTGCATAAAAATGCTGCCATCTGTTGCATATTTTTCAGATTCTGCGGTTAAGTAGCCGATTGCAGTGCTATTTGAAAAGGATTCTGCTGAATTAGCGTGCCGTGCAAAAACTCCTGTAAAGTCAAGAGCAAAATTCTTAAAAGGAGTCATCGAAAATTTAAAGTTTACGCAGTCGCTGTTTGGCGGAAGTGCTGTACCTATTGAAATTCCATTGTTTGTATAGTTTTGATAATTGTAAATGCTGTCTGAAGACCAATAAGAAGTTTGGCTGTAGTCTGAATGTGCATAGGTGTAAGGAGTTACAACTGTATAATCAAGACTAACTCTGTTTAGAAGCGGAGAATCGAATGCATAAATAACACCAGTTTTTGCAGCAACTCTGATTTTTGTATCGAAGTTAAATTTTATAAGATTATTTACAGCAAGGTCATCTACAAAAATGTCAGTTGCCCACAAAAAGCCTTTGAACGCCTTGTAATCTGCACGAATTCCCATTTGAAGATTGTCGTTGCAACCGCCAATTCCCTGTATAACCATGTAAGGTGCTGGAATAAAATACGAAGGATCAAATCTTTCTCCGTAAATAATTGATTCATAATAAGAAAGTTCAAGTTGCGGCAGAATTTTATATGAAAGCTGATGAAGGGTAAAATATTTATCTGGTTTTGAAGGGGTGCCGCTGTAGTTTGTGCTTGAACCGATTACCGAATAAAGCTGTGCGTAAGAAAATTTTTCGCGGATTATAGAAAATGAAAGGTTTGCTGCGTGATAGGAAGTGTCGTTAAGGGCAATTCCATCATTTAAAAAAGAACCGTATCCACTTCTGTTGATTCCTGCCTGAATAAAAGCAGTTTCGTTGCCAATGCTTAAAACGTCGTTCATATCAAGATAAAGACTGTAAGGGCCGGCAGTTGCTGGGTCAAGAATTGAATCTTGAAGGGAATTTGTATAAGAAGGTCTGTAATTTGATTCAGTTTGATTGTAAGCCGCAATTCCAATGTCGTAGCCAAGCGATGCAAAGTTATTAAAAAAATCTAAGTCGCCGCTTGCTGAAGGAAAAACTGGAACAAAAAGTTGTGAAGCACCGTTTTTAGAATCAACTTTTTCTGATACGTCAAGTTCTAAAGCTAAATACCATTTTTTGCCATTGACTTCTTCGTAAAATTCTTTGGCAATTTCCTGATTTTTAGTTGAACCGTTCTCTATAACCTGACTTAAAATGCTGTTAATTTGATTTTTTGTGTACGGACGCAACGGAGGAAGATTATTTACAAGTCCTTCCAAATACCAGTTCTGCGCATATTCATAGAATTTGTGGCTTGGATTAGTGCTTATTTGTGCAAAGCAAAACGAAAGTGATGTAAAAAACACAATTGTTAAAAGAAATTTTCGAAGATTAAGCTTAAAAAACATAAGTGTTATTCTATCATACATTCAGTTTTTTTTCTACTTTCATCGTTTGAAGGTGATTTGCAGACGCGGTTGTTAGCAATAGAATTTTTTGTTAAGGGAAAATTTTGTCAGTAGGTTAAAATTCGAGTTTTTGTAAGTTTTATTTATTTGGAGCGAATTTTTTTTACATTTTAGGAAAAATCTTTTTCGTTCCGGCTGAAAATTTTTTTAGGAAACCCGCTGTTCAGGGTTGTCATTCAAAACCTGTGGTTTTG
>CAZXCR010000089.1:0-4726 GCA_964639315.1 uncultured Treponema sp.
GAATCAACAAGACCGTTCAAAATTTTTGTAAGTCCTGAATTATCTGCAATTTTGATTTTTTCTAAAAAACAGATTATCCACTTTTGTATCAAAAGTCATGTCTTTATCAAGCTGCTTTAATTCTTTTTCACGACCGATAACTGATTCATTCATAAGTGAATAATAAAGAAAACAACAATATTTGCAATTAAAGATGTTGTTTTCCACCGTTTTTCTATTGCAATTCTTGAATTTGCTGAACTTCAAAAGTCCCAGTCTTCATAATTCCGGTTATCTGAACTAATTTTCCATCAAAGGCTTTAAACTCGTTGTTTTCAAATGGATTTGAGTTCGCCATAAAAAGTGGCACAAGTTGATTTTGAGTCTGGTACAAAAATGGTTGCAATTTTTCACTTTTAGAACCAACGTTTACCTTAAAAAAAATCACAGTTCCGCACAATGTTGTAACATTTCCTTCAGACTGAATTTCATCTTCTTGATTTTCCATATATTTTCCTTATTTTGAAGTAAGTTCTTTTTTGATGTGACCAAAACTATCAAAGTAAATTTTTACCACAGATTTATTTTTTTTGTACACTGATTCATACAAACGCGTACTACTTACCGCATAAATTTCTGCCTCGACTGCAGCCATTTCCGGATATTTTTGCCAGACGTGGGCATTTATCGCCTCGCTGATTTTTGCATCTACTTTTGCAAGACTTAATTCTACTGCAGCACGCACATCAGGAATTGCCACATGAAAACCTGCTGTTTTTGTTTTTGCCGAAGTAAAAGTATTTGACCTGATTGAATTAAATCCAGCCAAAGTATGTACTTTTTTCAGTTCAGCAAAACTTGCACTTGGATCACCGTACAAAGCAAACTCGCACAAAGTTTTTATATCTGAATCGTCCATGTTTGAAGCACACAATTTTTGTAATGCAGAAATATGTGCATCTCCGGAAGTCATGCCGTTAGAAATATTTTTTAGAAACTCACCAACAACAATATCAGCACAACTTCCAGGAGGATTTGAAGTTCCGTAGGCAATACGACTTGAACCTAAAAGCGAAACAGTTTTGTTACAAAAAGCCGCAAGCACATTGCTGGATTTTTTATTTTTGTTTCCCTCATACATTGCACCGTAGCAGGCTTCAACACCAATAAAATTCGGACTTGAAAGTTTTTCCATATTTGCAGGAGAAAAAGCTTCCGGATATTCATCATCATCTTGACCATACCAAAATTCCGTTTGATCAGAACCATGCAGATTAAACAAAAATAAATTTCTATCCGCTGAAATTTTTGAATCAACAGAAAACTTGGTAACTGCAGGTGAAACATCCACCGTGCCACGAGAAATTGCAGAAAACTCCGAGTTAGTTTCATTCTTCCACACAAGCGCACTTAGACCATAAGGTTTTATTCCTCCCATTTTGCCTAATGCGTTCGCAGCGTTTTTAAAATAAGAAGCAAAATCAGAAAAACTTTCACCATGCCAAGTTGGAAGCCGCCCTACTCTGAGTGCTGAATTAAAATCGTATTTTAAACCTTTCCATGGAGATGTTGAACACAAAACTGTGTAACAAAAATCAGAGGGTACATCCGCATCGCTATCTACTGAATTGTTTTGCCATTTTACAAAATCAATTACATCTTCATTACCTAAAATAAATACATACTTTGGAAGAAAGACTTTGCAAATAGTTTCCAGCACACTGATAATATTTTCAACTTCATTTGAAGAATTCTGTAAAAGAGAATTTTCATCTAAATCAAATAGTGCATAATTAAGGCCACGCGATTTCTGAAAATTACAGTAGTCTCCTAAAAGACCATTTAATTCCGTCTTAGAACAGCTAAGCTGCGCACAAAGGGCACTGCTTTTTGTAAGCAAAATTCCAGCACCACAAACAGCACTCTTTGCAAAAGTCTGCCATTTTTTCTGCCAATCACTTGAGTTAAAAATTTCATTCCATTTTAACTCATTCGCATCTTTATTCTGATTATTTTCAACTGGCACAGGAGTTCCACAGTTTTCGCAAAATCGCATTCCTACTTCAAGTTTAAAACCACATTCTTCACAAAACATTTTTTCTCCGTTTTTGCTTACAGACTTTCACCACAGTTTTCGCAGAACATAGCACCAGCTTCATGTGGAGTACCGCAGTTAGGACACACATTTGCTGATTTTTCATTTTGGCTACCAGCATTTACATTTGTAACACCAGGGTTTGACTTTCCGCCAAATCCTCTCTGCACAACTGTTGCCGAATTTTTCAATGCACCACTTACAGCGTTCACCGTATTATTTACACCGTTTGCAAAGCGATTCATTTCTTCATTTTTAGCATTCATCATTTGCTGCAGATTTGCTTGATTTGCACCCATTTCTGCAATTGCCATGTCACGCATCATTGCCATCTGCTCTTTCATGAAGGCCTGCATGTCTGCATTTTGTTGCATTGCCATTTGAGCAGTTTTGTCGTTGGCAGCAATAGCGGCATCTGCCTTAAATTTTTCTGCCATTGCAGCTGCGGCTTGAGGAGTAATATTAGGATTTGCTGCGACAATTTGTTCTGCAGTCATACCAGCATAAATCTTTGCCATATCTTTATTAGCATCAATTTCCTGCTGTTTTTGCTGCATTTTTATTTCCTGCATTTTGCGGAACAAATCCATTTGACCTTGCATTTCTTCTTTATCTAAATCGATTTGTGAACGACGGCGAGAATCTTCAAAGGCTGCATCTTTTTCACGACGCTCATCTTCATATTCATCACGCATGCGAGCTTGTGTAATATCATTTTCAAGACGCTTGTTGCCAATTTCAATTTCCCATTCAAGTTTTTGCCGATCAATTTCTTTTTCATTGGCAAGAGTTGCAAGATTCAACGCCTGTTCATAACTTAAATCACGTAAGGCCGCATTCTGATTAATTTCAGCCTGAAGATTTTCAAGTTCATCCTCGCGGAACATTTCAGATTTTCTAAACACTTGCATTGCAGCATCAACTTCATCTTGAGTTTTTGCCTCACGAATCATTCGCTGAGCTTCAAGCATTTGGCTGAATTTTAAACGTTCATCTTCGTTAAGTTCTCTATCTTGATCTATTTTGTCCATTGCAGCCTGAAAGTCCACTTGACTTCTGGCTTCCCGTAATTCCTGAGCATTATTTTCATCTTGCAAACGGTTCAAGAAAGAATTGCGTTTGGTTAGTTCAGTAAGTTCCAGCTCACTAATGTACAAATCTTCCTGCATACGTCGGATATTTTCCAATTCCTCATTATTTGCAGTTAAGTTGATAATTTTGGTAACACTGATAAAAGAATAAATGCTTGTAATTTGACTCTGCATTGCCTGTAAAACCGCAGTACTTGCATCCGCAACCTTATCCGGAGTAAATGAAGTTAAAGTTGAATTCAAAATAGACTGAACTAAAGGTTCAAGTGTATTTTTTACAGATTCAAAAGAAATAAATTTCTTGTCCAAAAGCATATTGGTGTAAAATTCATTTACATTGCTAATTTTACAAAGCACATGCAAACCAATTTCACTTCTGATTCCACTTGTTGCCACATTCTGCACATCAAAGACCATTGGAAATTCTGTTGAGCGAATAAGTACTACGCTAACATTTTGTACATTTGGCGGAAGGTTAGGTGCATTGCGGAAAAAGTTTCTGATATTGTTGATAAATCTTGCAAGAAATCCCTGTTTTTTAGTTTCCTCGTCTGCATCAGTTTTTACATTTGGAAAAGATTTAAACTCGTAACTTCCGGCCCCAAGTTCACTGATGATTTTTCCATTTACAAAAAACAGTGCACGGATTCCTTCTTGAACCACAACGCCCTTTACACGACCGTAAGAAGCAATTTCACTAGAATCAATTTTTAGCGCCAGCTGCCCCGGCAACACGTTCCACTGAATAAAAGACGCCTGCTTGGTAATATCTACATTTGCATCTTTAGAAACCTGCTTAATATCAAGTGAAACACCGCACTTTCCACAAAACTTTGCCCCCGGCTTTAAAGGATTTCCGCAACTTGGACAGTTTGTTACATCAGCACTTGCAGCTCCAAGTGGAAACTTATAACCACAACCTCCGCAAAACTTTGCTTCGTCTTTCAATTCCTTTTTACAATTTGGACATACTTTCATTTTATTTCCTCCATTAGTCGCAGTCTCTATTTGAGTCGCTTTTATAATTCGTTCAATTTGACAATCGCTATTCGTTCTAACCTTATTGAGTATTCTATATTCGGAACTGTTAAATTTTTTGCCATTTTTACTTCTCCTTTTCTAAAGCTTTCTTGAATTCTTTATTATTTAACATATTAATGGCATCTTGATTTCCGCCATCAGCAGCTTTTTTGTACCAAACTTCAGCCTCGTGTACATTTTTTTTAACGCCAAAACCGTTATAATATAAATTACCGATTTTGTTTTGAGACCAAGCATTATTCTGCTCTGCGGCTAATTTATACCACCTAAAAGCTTCCTGATAATCCTGTGTTACTCCATATCCAAATTGATAAAGTAGTCCGAGATTACTTTGTCCAAGAGGATTATTTTGATCTGCCGACATTTTCCAATATTTAAATGCAGTATTATAGTCCTTTTGATTGTAACAACAATCAGCAAGACTGTTTTGTGCCTGTACATTTCCCTGCTCTGCCGAAAGTCTGTACCACTTAGCTGCCTCTTCATAATCCTGTGTTACTCCATACCCATTCTGATACAT
>CAZXCR010000089.1:4826-6937 GCA_964639315.1 uncultured Treponema sp.
TTAGCTGCCTCTTCATAATCCTGTGTTACTCCAGACCCACTTTCATACAGCCATCCAAGATCGTTTTGTGCATCGGAATTTCCCTGCTCTGCTGAAAGTCTGTACCATTTAGCTGCCTCTTCATAATCCTGTGTTACTCCATACCCATTTTTATACATCCATCCAAGAGCTCTTTGTCCTAATGCATTTCCCTGCTCTGCTGAAAGTCTGTACCATTTGATTGCCTCTTCATAATCCTCCTGTGCTCCATTCCCATCTTGATACATCAAAGCTCTTTGTCCTATATAAAACTGTATCTGTCCATCGTGAAATTCACTTTCCACGTCTAAAAGTTCATCAAGAGCGTAATCTTTTTCATTGGCAAGAATTTTATCTTGAAGGCTGAGCAGTTCATTTTCTTTGCGAGTGTACAGCGGATTATAGTTCATCACCCACCAAAGCATATTATTCTGCTGACAGAATTCTTCATCAAAGTTCAGAGGTTTCTCGCCTGCTTCTTCCTGCAAAATAGACTGCACTTTTACCTGATAGCTCAACTCAAGTTCATTTTCAGCATTACCAAGATTTCCAGCGATTTCTACGGCTTTTTCCAGAAAACTAGAGTCATCTAACTGTTTATAAAAGGCAAAGTTTAAAAGTACCTGATAGCATTTTACCAAACTGTTGTCCCGCCAGATTCGCACTGCCTGATTCATAGTTTTTTCGGCTTCGTTCAGATTTTTTTCTCTGATATAAATTCCAGTCTTAGTAATAAAAGCCATCAAAATATCAAAGTTCAGTTTGCTGATTACAGACTTTGCCTGTTCAGGATTTTCTTCTGCAAGAACAGGAAGATACAGATTTAAAACTTTTTCATCATCACTGTGAGCAGAAACGACTGGAGTCAAAAGTTTTAATGCTTCGGCAGATTTTCCCTGCTTGTAATAAAGGTCAAAGGCTTTGTCAAAATTGATTTTTTCAAAGGTGGTAAACTCAGCAGCATTTCCGGCATTTCTTAGTTCGTCTTCAAACTGTTTTGCCATTTCGTTACTAATTCCAAGCTGCTGTTGTAAAGCAATTAATTCCCGACGTTCACTTGCTTCAATTCTTCCATCAGCAAGAACCATACGCAAAGCTTCTTTGTAGCGCTTAATTTTGTCCTCTTTAGAATGAGCGGTACAATCGTTACAGCAGTTTTCATTAGCATTAAAACAAGTTGCACAGGTAAACTGATGGCAAACAGGACAGTCAAACCCCTGCACAATAGAAACAAGGCTTCCACAAATATGACATTTTTTTACTTGTTTAGTTTGGTCTTCATTTTTAATAAAAGTTGCATTTCCTGCGACATGTGTTTCATCCTTGTGACCAATTACATCTCCGCCAATTACGTTTTTGTCTCCAAGGTTAAAACTTCCGTCTCCGCCAGCCGCAGCACCACAGTTCTGATTTGCACCACATTCTGGGCAAAACTTCATTTTTAAAGGAAGTTCCGTTCCGCACTTAATACATTTTTTTGTCTGAGGCACAGGCGTTCCACATTCAAAACAAAACTTCTGACCTTCTTCCAGTTCAGTTCCACAATTTGTACATCTTGTCATTTTTATTACCACCTTTAAAAAGTCTTAGTTTAGGGATTTTATTTTTTAAAACACAAATACCCTTGTTTGCAAAAATAACAAGGGTAAAAAATAAATCTGATATTATGTGTGATGTGTATAAATATATAAATAGAAAAAAGTTACAATACTTGTGTGTTGTGTTGTGTTGTGTTGTACCGGTCGGCAAAAATAATTGCAACTAAAAAACATTTTCTTTTTTTCCTAAGTCTTCATCATTTTATCATAGTCTA
This sequence comes from uncultured Treponema sp., assembly GCA_964639315.1. Taxonomy (GTDB): domain Bacteria; phylum Spirochaetota; class Spirochaetia; order Treponematales; family Treponemataceae; genus Treponema_D. The sequence goes on from CAZXCR010000089.1 coordinate 6,658, forward strand.
GAAAATTTTGCAAAAAACGCATAGTCTCTAATCCGTATTTTATCAGCGGCAAATATTGCAAAATCATTTACTTGATTTTTTATTACAAGTTAAAAAATTTTAACCATCTTTGAAATAAGCTTTTCTTGTATTCGTTTTGTACTGAAAAAAATCACACTTTTTTCTTAAATCGACAAATTATCTTCCAATGATGATTTTTTTGTAAACTCCAATTACGACGGAATTATTCACAAAAATATTATTGACTGGCTGTTGGAATAAAGTTTTTATGTAGCATTTT
>CAZXCR010000090.1:0-6923 GCA_964639315.1 uncultured Treponema sp.
GAAAAAATCCATTTCTTAACAAAGCAATTCTACGAGTTTCGCTTGCCGAAACTCGGGAAGCAACCGTAAGGTTGCGGCAAATTCGCTCCAAACAAATAAAACTTGCAACAAACCCGTCCCCCCAACCACACAAAAAGAATTTTCTTTGTTCATTTTTTTAAAATGTCGCGTTATAATATAGGCATCTCTAAATGTTGCTTTTATCGACTTTTCATTGGAGTAAAAATGGACAATCTTGTGCAGGAAATAATCAAGGGACGCAAAACTTTTTTTATTGCCCCTGACCGAACCCTTTTTCCAGAATCCTATCTTGAAGAATATTTAACTGCTGGCTACGAATGTTATTTTATAGACACAGATATTTTTCTTCCCATAGAAATAAAAGTTGACATCATTCTTTCTGTTTTTACTGACTCAATTCTATTTTTTAATATTGACGCTCCAATTCAGGATATAAGTTGGGAAGTTCTTATTTCGAGGATGAAGGAAAAATATCCAACTGCAATTTTGGGCGTTACCTACGCAAAGAAACAGTCCGCAACAGACAAGCATCAACTTGAACAATATTTTCTTATGGAACTTGGAATTCAAGGTGGTTGCATTCAGCTCGAATATCAGAAAAAAAATAATTTTGGTCTTATAGAACGCGTTCTTTATGCAAATCAGGCGATGGGTCGCAGAAAAAATGTACGCGCAGTTTGCAATTCTGACTGTACGGTAAAATTTCATAACAGAGAAAAAATTTTAATCCGCGAAAAATTAAATGACATAAGTTTTTCTCATTTTTCAATCAGCATTAATGATGAAAAAGTTAGATTTGCTCCTTATGAAAAAATTCTTGATGTACAGCTTCTTATAAAAGGTCAGCATATTACTTCAAACGCGGTTTTGTTTACTTCGCGTCCGCACGAAGACAACACTCTTTACGTTTTTGCATTCTGCTCAAAAAATGGTCAGTCTGGTCTTGATATAAGCAACAAACAGCTTTTAACTCCAAAAATTTACAGCATTATGCAGGAAAACTGCATGGAACTTTTGCGAAAACTTTTTAAAACCGCCAGTGAACAATTTGGAAAACTTTCTTCAAAATAAAAGACGCTAAAAAAGTCCTTCTTAAAGCAAAAATTAAAACTCTCAGGCAGCTTTAGATAAATCAGGAAGAATAAAGAGAGCTCTAAAAAAGGTGAAAAAGCCTAGCTCCGATAGTTGAGTAAAATACTTTCAGCATTTTACTCGTCGAGTTTGTCGCAGGCATATGAGTGCTTCCCGAGTTTATAGCAAGCTACGCTTGCTTAGCGAGTTTCGCAAGCGAAACTCGTGGAATTGTTTTGTTAAGAAATTAATTTTTTAGTAGAGCGGGAATTTTGTTAGTAACAGTCACAAACTTGCGGTCTTCTTGATAAGGCTTATTTTTTAACGTCCAATGTGTGGCTAAGAAAACACAATAGCCGTTCAAAACCGAAGGTTTTGAATGAAACCGCGGAACAGTCGCAAGCTTACGCTTGCTAACGAGTTTATCGCTTGCGGCAAACTTTGCTCAGAATCAGTAAAAATTGCAAAATTCGAATTTTAAGTTAATAAGGATTGTCTAAATATGATTTCATCAATTTTTTGGGGATTATGCATTCCGTTTTTGGGGACAGCTTTAGGTTCAGCGTGCGTTTTTTTTATGAAAAGACAAATAAACGATGCTGTTCAAAGAATATTACTTGGTTTTGCTGCCGGAGTTATGGTTGCAGCTTCGGTTTGGTCGCTCCTTATTCCGTCTATGAATATGGTAAAAGATATGGAACGGCTTGCTTTTTTACCCGCACTCATAGGATTTCTTTTAGGAGTTGCATTTTTATTTCTGCTAGACAAAATTACGCCGCATCTTCACGCAATGGCAAAAAATCCTGAAGGACCTCAGTCAAAACTTTCCCACACAATGATGCTTGTTTTTGCAGTTACGCTCCACAATATTCCAGAAGGAATGGCGGTTGGCGTTGTTCTTGCAGGAATGTTAAACGGACAGTCAGGTCTTAGTGCAGCAGACGCATTGGCTCTCTCGCTTGGAATTGCAATTCAGAATTTTCCAGAAGGCGCAATTATTTCTATGCCACTCAGAACTGAAGGAAACGGAAAACTTAAGTCGTTTATTTACGGAACTTTATCTGGAATTGTAGAGCCGCTGTTTGGACTTCTTACAATACTTTTTGCGCGCTACGTAACAGCATTTTTACCTTACCTGCTTTCGTTTGCCGCCGGAGCAATGATTTTTGTGGTAATAGAAGAACTTATTCCCGAAGCAACCCGCGATGAAAAAACTGACATCTGCACAATCGGATTTGCTGCAGGATTTGCACTTATGATGATGCTTGATGTTGCGCTGAGGTAATTTTTTCTTAACCGAAAATTTTATCAGTAACAGACTCAATCGGAACTTAGCTGATTAATTGCAATTTTTAGAACTTGCCTCAAAAAACCGAAATAATTTCTTCAGAAGACTTTCTGCCGGGCTTTGGAATTACATTTTCTTCACGTATGCCCACAGAAATCACTGAGCAAACTTCAATATTCTGCGGAATGTTAAAAATTTTTCTTAATTCATCAGAATTTCTAAGACCCATAATCAAAGTATCAAGTCCAAGTTCCCGCGCCTTTAAAATCAAAAGTGAATCGCTCAAACCCAAATCGTAGGCACCCCATTCATTTCCAAGTTCATTGTCTGCAATTCCATTTGAAAATCCGGAAATATTTTTTTCAAATCCGCTTACAATAAAAGCCACTGCATTTTTGCATTTTAATTGATTTCTTTCCGGAAGCGCACTTACAACCTGCGCAATTTTTTCTTTTGAAAACGCCAAAAAATATCTGTGAGTTTGACTGTTTTTCCAGCTAGGTGAATTGTCCTTTGCAAATTCCACAGCTAAAAGAATTTTTTCAGACGGAATTTTTGCTTCTTTGTATTTTCTTACGCTTCTTCTGCTTTCAACAAGTTCATCAAAATTCATAAAATTTTCTCTTTCTAAAAAAATATAAAAAAAAGGCACTTGCTAAAAAACAAATGCCCTTAATGGAGATAGCCGGAGTCGAACCGGTGACCCTTTGATTGCGAACCAAATGCTCTACCAACTGAGCTATATCCCCGAATGAAAAGATTATAACAAAACTCAATAAAATCTTGCAATAGCTCACGCTAAACGCTTCCACAAAAGGCGCGTGTTTGCTGACAGAATTTCTAGTTAAGAAAAATCAATTTCTTAACAAATAGGTCAAAATTCGAGTTTTTGAAATTTTTACTTACTTGGAGCGAATTTTTTTTATTTACAGCGGGCGCGTAATGTCGCAGAGATTTTCTTAGCAAACAAAAATTTCAATTCAAAAGAAAATGTCTTGTTAGTAACCGTGCCCGCAAGTTTTCACAAGAAAAAATATTTTTACGGAAGATTTTGAATTTTATCGCCACAATTTACACCGTTTTTTTCAAACCAATGTTGTGGCACTTCGAGCGCATAACGAACAGAACGACTCGAACTTACAGAAGACAAAGAAAAAGGTGTCATATCTAAAATATCAACAATCGTTCCGTCTTTTAAAACGTATGCAATCGAAAGCGGAGTTGGAGTATTTTTCATCCAAAAGTGAAGCACCTGATCTTTTTCAAAAACAAAAAGCATTCCTGTTCCGTCTGGAATATTTTTCCGATTCATAAAACCGTAATTTCGCTCTTCGGTTTTTACAGCAAGTTCCGCAAGAACAGTTACATTTGTTCCGTCAGCTTTTTGAATTGTAAGATTTTGCTTTGGAAGTTTATATTTTCTTGAATCGCACGAACACAAACTGCACGCGCAAAAAATCAATGCTAGAAATAAAATCACACTTTTTTTTGTTTTGGTTTTAAATTCACTACAGCGCATAATTTTCTCTTTTTTTAATCTGATTTTTAAAACTCGTCTAAAAACATTTCGCGGGTCATTTCTTCGGCAGATTTATTTACCAAAGACTGATTTAGAAGTTCTTCAAAAACCTTTTTATCCACATATTTTACTGTAAGAGGACGTTCAAGAGTCATTATTACAGAATCATTTTTCCATTCAGATTTTTCAGGATTCAGTAAAGAAGGATTTCCGTATTTTTCGCACAAAACCGCAAACACTGAGTAATGATCAAGTTTTTCGGTTTTTAAATTCAGCGTAATTGTATAAAGTTTTCCATCGTAAAACTGAAACCAGCATCTTTCTAAAAAAGAATAAGGAGCAGTTTTAGAAGTATCAGTTTCTATAAGCGAACGATTTTCTGTTGGCAAAAGCGAAACGTCTCTGTCGCCACGGTAACCAAACTGAGTGTCTTTAAGCAATTCTGATTTTACTTCTTCCATCGTCATTCCAAGCTGAATTTTTCTAAAGCCGTTTGGAAGATTTTTTTGCTGAGCGAAAATAGAATTTAACGTAAAAACAAAAATCAGCAGAAAACTAATTTTTTTTAAATTCAAATTAATTTTGTTCAGTTGCTCTTTTTGCATTTTGCTTCCGGTAAAAAGCCGCCTGTTTTAAAAGTTCGGCAACATCTGGAACAGAAATTTTTCCGTTTACAAGTTTAATATTTTGGTCAGTATCAATTGCGTTCATTGCCTTTACTTTTTCGTCATCAGCAATTCCACAAAGATTTATTAAATCAGAAGGCGTTAAATCAGTTGAATAAGGAATTCCTTTTACGAAATTTGACTTTTTCTTTTCGATTTGAATCGCAATCATATCGATTAATTTTTCGCGTATTTCTTTTAACTGAGTATTTGCAATCTGACGGTACATTGACCACAAACGGTCAGCAAGCATAATCGTTAAAGTTGAAATCATAACTGGTTGAGTTGTAACCATCTGATTAAAATTCGCCCTGTTAACAACCATAAGTATGCAAGTTTCAGAAGCTATTGCACTTGCTGAACGCGGCTTATTTTCAAGAAGTGCCATTTCTCCAAACATATCGCCTTTTTTAAGAACGGCAAGCGTAACTTCGGAACCTTGAACAACTTTTGTAATCCTAACGCTTCCTTCCTGAATTATAAACATATCAGCTCCAGACTGACATTCACTAAAAATCATTGTATCGTGCGGATATTTTCGAATGTGCTCTTCACCAGGCTCAAAATAAACTGCCCGCGATTTTGGCTTTAATTCAAGAAAGCGTCGTTTTGCCTTTTCTGCATTTTCGCCAGTAGATCTGCTTTTTAAATACTGATAATAAGCAAAAACTGCCGCATCAGGATAATCAGCATTATCATAATATGAAGCAACCGTAAAAATTCCTTCTGCAGAATCAGAAATATTGTTTTTTAAAGTGATTTTTGTAAGATTGTCGTTTAAGTCGCGCATTTGATTTGCAAACGCACGGATTATTTTCATAGCAATCGGAGTATTTTTCTTAATCAGTTCAGGATACTGCTCCCGCTGAATCATAATTGCAGTAACATCGCTAAGCGCAACAACATTTTCATTCTGGCTGTGCCCCGACATACAGGAAATAACGCCCACAAAATCTCCAGGTCCTAAAATTCTGCTGGAAGTACCTGGAACGCGTGCTTCATGAAAACATCTTACTTTGCCTTTTTGAATAATCAAAAAATATGGCTTAACTGGCGCACCTTCTACAAGCACGTAAGAATTCGTTTTAAAATTAACCAAAGTCAACTGAAGCACTTTATTTACCTTCCAATTTTATTTTCGACAAATTTAAGACTCATCAGCATAAAAAAAAATTCAGCTTAAACAAAAATAATTTCACATTCGAGTTTAAAGCCAAATTTTTCCTGAACCTTACGCTCTGCAAGTTCGACCAAATTTTTTATATCTTCAGCACTTGCATTTCCGTTATTTACAATAAAATTTCCGTGCCATTCAGAAATTTCAGCGCCACCTATTACAGTTCCACGAAGTCCTGCTTCATCTACAAGTTTACCGCTCGGAGCATTAAAATCGCGATTATTCTTAAAAACACTGCCTGCACTCGGTTTTATAAAATGCCCTTTTTTTATTCTGTCCTGAATATATTTTTGATTTTCCGAATAAAGAGCATCCTGAACTTTTTTATCTGCATTTTTTCCTGCAACAAAATTTTCAAAATCAAGAATTTGCGCAGATAAGGCAATTTTTGTAATTACAAAATTTTTGTTTGTAAACGGCGATTTTTTATATGCCCAATCGTTCTTATTATTCTGATAAATTTTTATTGCATTTTCAAGATTTTTTTTGTTTTCTTCAAGAATTTTAAGAATTTCAGCACTCGTCAATTTTTCATCGGATTTTTTTAAATTTTTTAAAAGACTATTCAAATTGGCTTCAAGTTCATCCAAATCCAAATATTCAACCCGATTTATAAAATCACTTATTTCTACAGAATAGCACCTTGCATTCATATAACAAGCGCCGCCCAAACTTGCCGGAAGTCCGCCAAAAGTATACAACGTTCGAAGTCCTTTTTTTTCACAAAAATCTAAAAGCGAATCAACTAAGACTCCTGCCCCGCACGAAATTTCAGTTTCGAAGTTCTGCGCATTTTCAGTTTCATCTTGACTTTTTTTAATCGATTTTGTTTCTACGCAAATTTCCTTCAAATTCAAAGTTGAAATTACTGCGCCACAAAAACCCTTATCAGCAAAAATAACATTGCTTCCCGCACCCAAAATATAAGTTTTAATTCCAGTCAGTTTAAAAAACAAAAGTGCAAAAAGTAGCGAAGAAGAATTTTCCGGACTCAAAAAAACGCTCGCATTTCCGCCAACTTTCATTGTTGTATGTTCTTTCATTGGAACCTGAAATTCAAACTTGCCCTTATATAATTGTGACTTAAAAAAATCTCTTGTAATCTGCTCTATATTCAAATCCATAATAAAATATTATAATGGTTAGGATAATAAAATGCAAAAACCAAAGAGATTTAGAAAG
>CAZXCR010000091.1:0-6908 GCA_964639315.1 uncultured Treponema sp.
AATTTAGGCGGAGCGGAATTTTCTGAACTTTCTGCATATTTTGAGTATTCAAACGCCACTCCAAATTATGTTCTGCTCAGCGGAAATTTAATTTTGCCAGAATATCTGCCACAAGCTTTGGCGGAAACTATAATAAAACTCGAAGATTTTAAAATTAGTGAAAGTGGCGAAATTCAAAGTCTTTTTGTAAATTATGAATGTGCTGAAAAAATTTCTATTATCAATGGAATTTTTGCAGAAAATCTTGCGCTTAACTTCAATTTTCAAAACAACGATTATTATTTTCTTTTGAGCGGCGAAGTTGGCTTTAGCGACGAGGTGTTCCCAGAATTTATTTCTGAAATAAGAACTCAGGGGAAATTTATTTTTAATCAAAATGGACTTGATTCTTGCTTTGTAAAATCTAGTCTTTTACAGACGGAACTTTTTGATGCGTTCTATGCGGAAAAACTCGAACTCGAACTTGTAAAGGAATTTGCTTCTGAGGCGTATATTTCTTTAAGTGGCGAAATTTATCTTTTGAATCAGAAAGATTTAAAATTTGATGAAAGTAAATTCTGTATTGATGAGTTCCTTATTACAAGTTCCGGGGAAATTCTGAACTTTAAATGCACGTCTTCTTCAAAAGAAATTACTGTTTATGATCACATAAAAATCAGCGATTCAAAATTGCAATTAGAATATGAAGATAATGATTTTGTTCTTTCGTGTGCGGGAAATGTTCAGTTTGCAAATTCGAAAATCCCTGATGAAATAAAAAATGCCCAGCTTAAGATAAAAAATTTTGAATATTCTTTGACCAGCGGATTAAAAGATTTTGATGTTGAGGCAAAAAATTTAATCTGTTTGAACTTAAACAAAAATATTCAAATCGATTTTGATTCGCTTTCATTAAATAAAACTGGAATTTACTTTTCTTGCGGCGCAAATTTAATGAATCTGGATTTTATAAAAAATCTAAAAATTTCTTTCAATAATATTTTTTATTCTTGGGACGGAAAAATTTCTAATGCAGAATGTTCTCTAAAAAATGTGAATCTTGAATTTATGAAATTTGGCTGCAATCTTGAAGAATTTAAAATTTATCAAAATCAGAAAAATAATTTTTGTATTGAAATGGAAAATATTTCTTTACTTACCACCTCCGATTTTTCTCAGTATGGAATAAATTCTTTGCATATTGAAAAAATATCCGTGGAAAATAATCAGATAAGCTGCGACTTTTCTACTGAAAAAATTTCATTAAATATCTGCGGATTTGAACTTTTACTTGAGAATATGGATTTAGATTTTGAAAAGCAAAACATTTATTTTAAGAAGGCAAAACTAAAACTTCCGAAACTGCTTTCAAATGCTTACGTGAGTCTTGATTCTATTTCTTACAATAAAATTTCGGGCTTAAATATTTCACAGTTTGAATTTATGCTTCCAGACTTTACTATTGGAAAAAATATTGGCTTCCGAAAAATTTACGCTGGATTTAAAAAGACTGGTGAGGTTTTTGAAATAAAAGGAAATGGCTTTGTTTCGGTGCCAAATCTTGGTGAACTGGCAGTTTTGGTTTCGTTTACAAATGATTTTAATAATTATCTTTTGGGAATAAAAACTGCTTACTTTAGTTTTGAAAGTTCAGGGCTTGGGCTTCCTTTAGGAATGACTGGACTTTATGTAAACGGAGTGCGTGGCGGAATTTCTTACGGACTTGATGAAAATATTTCTGAAAAAATTCGCTCTAAATTTACTGACGGAATGACGCTTCAACTTGGCGTGAGCATAAAAGATAAAACAAGTCAGCTTGTGCAGATAAAAAGTGATTTGTGGATTGACGTTCAAAATTTGTCATTTGCGATTAACGGCGAAATGTCTGTGTTAAAAGGAAGTTTTAATCTTTCGGGAAATGCGCAGGCAGTTTTGAGCAAGTATGGATTTTCTGCGAATATGAAAGTTGATATTCTGTTTGTAAAGGGTAAAATCGAACTGAATATTTTCAGTCTTGACGGAAATTTAAAGTTTTCGGGAAGCGCTCAGATTCAGATTTGTGTAAAGCGTGGTCAGGTTTATTTTAGTCAGAACAATTTTTTTGGAATAACTGTTGAAATTGCACTTCCACCAGGTGATTTATATTTTCCAAGTTTGAGTGCGGAATTTGGCGATTTTAATAATAATGAGCGCGGCTTTAAAACGTCGGTTAATATTGGGGGAATTGGTGAACTTGGCGTTTTTGTTTCGGCGTCTGGTGTTCAGCTAAAAAATGTTAGTAATATTCAGCTTGTAAAAAATCCACTTGCAAATAAATTAAAGGCAAAAAAAGAATTGGCTTTAATCGACTCTGAACTTGATGAGGATTTTGTCGAGACGGATTCTATAAAAAACAAAAAACTCAATTCGATAAGTTTTATTTGCGCTTATCAGGATATTTGTCCGGAATTTACTTTTGTGTCGCCTTCTAACGAAAAATTTGAAAGCAAGAATCTTGACTGTTATTTTGGTGAAAATTATAGAATTTTTATAATCGAAAATGTTGATGATGGAGACTGGACTTATTTTACTGAAAGCGATGCTTCTTCGTATAGCGTTGATATCATAAAAAATTACAAAAAAGATATTCCGCAAACAAAATTTATTCGTGCCGACAATGATTCAGATTCAATAGAACTTTCTGGAAAATTTGTGGAAAATGCCGCAGTTGAAATTCTTTATAGCGAGGCAGACGAAAATCAGTATTTTGTTTTAGATTCGTTTCTTTGCGAGACTGACGGAACTTATTCTGAAAAAATTTCAAGCAAAAAACTTCCTGATTCTTATTACAAATTTGCGCTTAGAAGTTCAGAATATTTTTCTGATGATACAAAAATTGAATACATAGACGAAATTCTAAAAATCGAGCACAAAAATAAAATAATTTCTTTGCCTGAAAAAATTTCTGTTGTTTTAGAAAAGAATTATTACAGAATTTTTTGGAAGCAGGAAAATTTTTCTTTCGCGGACAATTATATAATCGAATATTATTTTGACGGCAAAAGTTCTGAAGCAACAAAATTGAATCTTGGGTTTGTAAATGAATTTTTAATAAATTCGCAAAATTCCAAAAGCTTAAGTTTCAGAATTATGGCTGCGTGCGAAGATTCTGCGAGCGCTTTTTCTGAGTGGCTTACATATACTTTGAATGAAAATCCTAAGAAGCTGAATTTAAAATTTCCAGAAACTGTTTCTTGTAAAAGAAATGACTCTGCCAATTTTAAAATAGATATTCTTGATGAACTTGACGTTGAACAGGAATTTTTCTCGCAGACATTAAAAATTGAAAATGAATTTGGCGTTGAAACTGAAAATATTAGTATCTTGCTTGATGCAGAAAAATCTTCTTCTAAAAAAATGAAATTTACAGTTTATGCAAATTCTGAATGTGAAAGTGGAATTTATTATGCAACGTTGAAAATAAATTCTTTAAATAATCAGAATTATGAAAATGAAGTAAAATTAAAACTTGAAATTTCAGAGAGTGATTTAATTGTAAAAAACTTTTTTCCAAGCACGCTAGAAAGTTCAACAAAAGAATTAGAAATTTTTGGCAACGGTTTTTGTGAGGGAACAAAATATTTTTTGAACGGAAATGAAATTTCAATTCTGGAAAATTCAAGTTTGATGCAAGTTTGTCTTTCAATTGAAAATGCAAATTTAAATTATTCTGGAAAAAATGAATTGCGAATCGAGAGGAGTTTTGGTGATTTTACTGTGATTGAAATTCCTGGCGAAACTAAGGAAATGAATTTGATTCCATTTTATGCGGAACTTTCTGTTGAACGAGGTAAGTCTTATTCAATTCCAATTATTGTGGAAAATTATAATTTTAATGACCAAATTGAATTTGCTGCGAATTCAGAAAATATTTATGTAAGTTCTGAAAAAATTTCTTGTGATTGCATTACAGAAATTCAAATTTTTATAAATGAAAATTTTAGCGGAACTGATGCTTTTGTTCATATTTTGAAGAATGGCGAAATCCATAATTCTATCAAGCTAAAAATCGAGGATAAAAATTTAAATCTTGCGCCAGAAATTTTAAATTCTTCTAAATACAACGCATATTGTGGTGATGAAATTGAATTGTATGGGAAAAATTTTACTGTGGATTCGGTTTTGCTCTTGAATGAAACTAAAATAGATTTTGAACTGCTGAGCAACAATAAGTTAAAATTTAAAGTAAAATCTTCGATGAAAAGCGGAGAGCTTTACGTAAGGAATTTTTCTGAAAAATCAAATTCAATAAAATTGAGCATTTTTGATTTAAGTCCGTCTTTTAAAATCAAAGACAAAAAAATCATTTTTACAGAAAACGAAACTAAAGAAATTTTTGTAACTTGCGCAAACATTACAGAGACAACTCTGATTGAATGCAGTTCTTCGAATGTAAATTTTGATATTTCGCAAAAGAAAATTTTTTCTGACACACTGCTTTCTATAAAATTGAATCTGAAAAATCCTCAGATTTTAGAAGACGACGAAGTAAAAATAAAATTCAGTTCAAAGAATTACAAAAATCAAATTTCTTTGACTGTACAAAATTTTTGTGTTCCAGAAATTCTGTGTGACGAAAAATTAGAATTTGATTTTGGCAGTTTTGTTAATTATAAAATTGGAACCTCTTCTTTAAGCAAAAAAAATTATCAGTTTAGTCTTGAAAGCGGATTTTTACCGAGTGGACTTGAACTTACGAGTGATGGAAAAATTTTGGGTTACGCAAAGGAAACTGGCAGTTTTGACTTTTGTGTAAAACTGTTTTGCGAAAATATTTCTGTGAGTAAAAAATTAAATATTTCTGTAATCGAAACGGTTTTTAACAGTTCGCTTTCTGGTACAAATAATTTTATTGATGAGAAATTTTCTAACGAAAAAAATATTTTGTATTCAGAAATTTTATATGATAAGTATGAGCGTCTTTTTATTTTTGATAACAGAATTTATCTGCAAAATGAGAATTCAATTTTTATAAAGAATTGTGACGGGCAAAATATTAATAAATTGACTTATGAAAAGAAAATAGAAAAAATTCTTGTTTCAAAAAATTATCTTTTTGTTTTCTTTGAGGATTCGAATTTGCTTGTTCTGAATAAAAATAATTTCAGGCAAATTCAAAATTTTTACGTAAAGAATTTCTTTGCAGTCAGAAATTATGTTTATTTGATTTTTGATGACCTTATAAAAATTTATGACACAGAAGATTTTTTATTAAAGGCACAGCAAAAACATAACTTTGCCAATATTAAAAATGTCCTTGAATTAAATTCTAAAAATTATATTTTTACAGAAAATGAAATTTTTGATGAAAAGCTAAAATCAGTTTTTAAAATAGAAAATGAAAAAATAAAAAAATGTATTAGCTTTGAGCAGAATATTTTTATTTTATGCGAAAATTTTCTTTATGTTTTGAACTCGGATTTTATTTTTGAAGAAAAATTTGACTTAAAAGAATTTGATTCTGTAAATGATTTTGCAATTTCTAGTGATTTTATTTTGCTAAAAAATGATGAAAAGTTATTTTGCTGCCGTCGCACTGATAAAAAAATCCAGAGCAGTTTTTCTGATGTAGAAGATTTTTGTTTGTGCAGCAATAATTTGATTCTAAAAAAGACTTCTGGGGAACTTGCGTCATTCAACTTATATTCGGAAAATAAAATTTGTTCTTTTGAAAATTCGTGCAAGGCGTTTAGTCTGTTTTCTAAAAAAATATTTTTGCTTTCTTCTAACAATCAACTTGTAAAAATAAGTGGCGAAAATAATCTTTTTGGTCCAGAACTTATTTTGTCGCTTCCAGAAAATATTGGCGCAAAAGTTTTTGATAAAAATTCTGAGCCGATTCAAAAAAATTGGATTTGTGAAAATTTTGATTTTAATCTTTGCGCGGAGGATAAAGAAACTTTCTCTAAGCAAATTTTTTATTCTTTGAATGATTCAGATTTTTTACCTTACGAAAATAAAATCGATTTTGAAGAGGGACTGAACGAAATAAAATTTTTTGCTGTTGATTCAGAAAATAAAAATGGAAATACAGTTTCTGTAAGTTTTTATTATGATTCACTTGCGCCTTCTTCTAAAATGCTTGACTTAAAAAATCAGTCTGAATGGCTTGATAAAAAAACTGTAATAAAATTTTCAGCCGAAGATGAGACTTCTGGAGTAAAGAAAATCGTTTTAAATAACAAAAAACTTTCCAGAAATTCAGTTCTTGTGGATAAGGAAGGCAGCAACGAATTTTATTGGTATTCAGAAGATTTTGCAGGAAACAAAGAAAATCTTCAGCATTGTGTTGTAAAAATCGATTATTCTAAGCCCGAAGTTTTTGCGGATTTAACAGAAAATTCTGATGCGTTCGAAATAAAATTCCGTGCTTACGATAAGGGCTCTGGCGTAAAGGAAATTGAGTATAGTTTTGATAATTCTGAAATAAAAAAATGTGCTGCGGATGAAAAAATTTTTATAAAGAAATTTTCAGTTCTAAAATATCGTGCACTTGATTTTAGCGGAAAATATAGTGACTGGAAATATTTTTATTCAAAAGTAAATTTATTCAGATATAAAAATTTTACGGTTTCGTTGAACGGCAACAAAATAAATTCTTACAACGATAATTTTTCTCAAAGTCGAGTACAGAATTTTGGCGCCTACAGTGATTTTATGACTTATGAACTTAAAGAAAAATTTAAAAATTTAAAAGTCTTAAAGCTTCCAAATCTTTTTGTAAAGAGGAGAAAAAATATTTTACGTTTTGAAAACTTTGAAAACAAAAATATTGTCATTTTAAGTTTTGATGAAATTGTAAACGACAAAGTTATTTTGCAAGAGAGCCTTTTTTGTAAAGAAAAGAAAATTTATGTTTACAAAATTGACAGTACAATCGCTGAGGACTT
>CAZXCR010000092.1:0-1686 GCA_964639315.1 uncultured Treponema sp.
AAAATACAAAATATGCGCCGATTGAGCTTGTCGAAATCAAGCGCCTGTTACTAACAGAATCTTTTGGTTAAGAGGAAGTCTTCGACATTACGCGCGCGTGGGTTACCAACAAATTTTCTTGTTCAACAAAAAAGTCCCTTCTTAACCAAAAAATCCCCCAGTCAAGAAATCCTCTTCAAAACCGCCACTTCCTCACAAAAATCGCCTAAAGACATTGAAATAAAAAAATGATAAACTTTTTTCATTATGAATAAATTTCCTTTATCACACAGCGAGCTTGTTGAATTAACAAAAAAATTTCCAACTCCGTTTTATATTTATGACGAAAAAGGCATTCGCGAAAACATAGAATATTTTAAGAAATGCTTTTCTATTTTTCCAAAATTCAGGGAATATTTTGCGGTAAAAGCCTGTCCAAATCCGTACATTTTAAAAATCCTCAAAAATCTTGACTGCGGGGGCGACTGTTCAAGTCTTCCAGAACTGATTCTTTGCGAAAAAAGCGGAATTTCAGGTCATAAAATTATGTTCACCAGCAACGACACTCCAGAAAAAGAATTTGTGTACGCTGCAAAATTAGGTGCAATCATCAATTTTGACGACATCAGTCACATTGAATTTGCAAGAAAGGCGCTTGGCGGAACTTTGCCAGACACCGTCTGCTTTAGATACAATCCGGGTCCGCTAAAAAAAGGTGGAAATGCAATTATTGGCAAGCCGGAAGAAGCAAAATACGGGCTTACAAGAGAGCAAATGCTCGAAGCTTACAAAATCTGCAAGGAGCTTGGAGTAAAACATTTTGGTCTGCACACAATGGTTGCGTCAAATGAACTTAATCCAGACTTTTTTGTTGACACAGCGCACATTGTTTTTGATTTAGTCCTCGAAGTGCAAAAAAAATGCGGCGTAAACATCGAATTTACAGACTTAGGCGGCGGAATCGGCATTCCTTACAAACCGGGGCAAAAGAAAGTTGACCTTGACTATGTTGCAAAAAAAATCCGTGCACTTTACGACGAAATGATTGTTCCTGCGGGACTTGATCCACTGGAAATTTGCTTTGAATGTGGTCGCCCTATTACAGGACCTTACGGCTATCTTGTAACAAAAGCAATTCACGAAAAAAAGATTTACCGCGACTACATTGGCTGCGATGCTTCTATGGCAGATTTAATGCGACCTGGAATGTACGGCGCTTACCACGAAATTCAAGTAAGCGGCAAGGAAAATGAAGCAAAAGATCATATTTACGACATTACAGGAAGTTTGTGCGAAAACTGCGACAAATTTGCGGTTCAGCGGGAAATGCCAAAAATCGATACTGGCGATCTTCTTATAATTCACGATGCCGGTGCTCACGGAAGAGCAATGGGTTACAACTACAACGGCAAACTAAGATGCGGCGAACTTCTTTTGCGCGAAGACGGTTCAGTAAAAGAAATAAGACGCAACGAAACAATAGAAGATTATTTTGCCACTCTTGATTTTTCAGGACTCGCGGATTTTAACTAAAGCTCGCGGGAATTATTTAGCTAAGGAACTGATTTTTTTTTAACAGAAAATTTCATTGGTAACTCGGCGGCGAGTAATGTAGAAGTTTTTTTTTCTTAACTAAAAATTCTATTGATAACTCGAGGCGCGTGTTTACTGATAGAACTTTAGTTAAGCAATAGACTTTTTGTTAAC
>CAZXCR010000092.1:1786-5447 GCA_964639315.1 uncultured Treponema sp.
TTTACTGATAGAACTTTAGTTAAGCAATAGACTTTTTGTTAACTAAAAATTCTATCAGTAACCAGCGCAGAATATGCGTGGCAAAGAAAACGGAGAAAATCGAAATTGAAAAAAATTTTAATTGTTGAAGACGACAAAGGAATCAGCGAATTTGTAAAGCTTGAACTTAATCACGAAGGCTTTGAAACGGAACTTGCAGAAACTGGAAGAGCGGCACTCGAAAAATTCAGCAGTTTTTCTCCGGATTTAATTTTGCTTGATATAATGCTTCCAGAACTTTCGGGGCTTGAGGTACTTCGCAGAATCAGGAAAACTTCAAACGTTCCAGTTATCTTAGTAACCGCGCGCGGCGACACTTACGACAGAGTTGAAGGTTTAGATGCAGGCGCAGATGACTACATTCCAAAGCCTTTTGAAATTGAAGAACTTCTTGCGCGAATAAGGGCACTTCTGCGCCGGGTTTCAGCGTTGCAAACAAAAAGTGCAGTTCTAAAAAACCGCGCGCTTGAAATGCAGATTGACAGTATGAAAGTTACGCTTAACGGAGAAGTTCTGGATCTTTCAAAAACAGAATTTCTTATGCTCAAACTTTTCTTAGAAAAGCAGAATACGGTTATGTCAAGAACGCAAATCATCGATGAAATTTGGGGCAAAAATCATTACATAGACGAAAATACAATTGATGTTTACGTAGGCTATTTGCGCTCCAAAATTGACCAAAAGTGCAAAAAAACTTACATAAAAACCGTTCGTGGCACAGGCTATATGATGACAAGCAGCGACGAGTAAAAAAATTTTACCAGCTGCCCTTAATCTACCTTTTGCCATTGTATGCAGCAAAAAAAACGGCGATTTTATGAAAAAATTTTTCAAATCAGTTGCATTCAGACTTTCTCTAAGATTCACGGTAATTCTAACGGCAGCAGTTCTTGTTCTTTCTGTAGCCTTTTCAGTAACGCTTTCACTCCGCTTAAAAAAACAAAAAGCTGATGAATTAAAGCAAAGTGCGCAGTTCTACTACAATACAATCAAAAATTCAGAAGAAAAACTTCCGCAAAGACTTCCGCCGCTGCCCTACTACATAACTTATTTAGTTTACGAAACCAGAGGAAACACAGTTCTTTTTACAAATGATCCGCTTCTGCCAATTTTGCCGCTTACAGACAACGCAAAAAACTACATCGAAAAAAATTATTTTATAGACGGCGATTTAAATATTCTTTACATAGCAAAGGAATATGAAACGAAATTTGGAAATATAATCATACAAATTTGTCAGAATATGGATTCAGATTCATCACAAAACTACTGGAAAGAACTTCCACGGATTCTGCTTGTGGCGTTTATTCCAGTTCTTTTAGTTTCCTTTTTAGTTTCACTTTTTATAACAAAGCACACAATCCGACCTGTTATAAAAATGACTGAAAGTGCAAAGAAAATTTCAAGCACAAATCTTGAACAAAAACTTGAAATTTCAAAGCATGATGATGAACTCGACAGCCTTGCAAGAACCTTCAACGAACTTTTTGCACGCCTCAAAGTTGATTTTGACCGAGAAAAGCAATTTACAAGCGACGTAAGCCACGAATTAAAAACTCCGCTCACAGTTATTTTGGGTCAGGCAAACCTTTTGCGTCGCTGGGGAAAAGACGACCCGGTTCAAACAGAAAAATCCCTTGCTACAATAATCAGCGAAGGAAAATCTATGCAGGCAATAATTGACAATCTTTTGCAAATGTCGCGGCTTGAAAGTAAAAAAATAAAACCTGAGTTAAGCAATATTCAGCTTTTGCCAATGTTCAACCGCTTAAAAGAAGAGGCAAAAAGCATAGAAGGCAACTGCAATTTTGTTTTTAACGAGAGCGAAAATTTTTGTGTGCTTGCTGACGGAGAACTTTTGCATCAAGTTTTTACGGTGATAGTTTCGAACAGCATAAAATTTACAAAGCAAGTGCGAAATGATATTGAAATAAAAATTCACTGTGCAAAAAAAAGTGAAGGCAAAAAAACTAAAATTCTTATTGAATTTGAAGACAACGGAAAGGGATTTGGCGAAAATATTGCTCATGTTTTTGAACGCTTTTATCGCGAAGACACTGCTCATTCAAGAAGTGCCGGTGGAAGCGGACTGGGACTTTCCATTGCAAAAACAATTATTGAATCAATGAACGGCAAAATTTCTGCAAAAAATTCTTCTTTGGGAGGCGCAGTTATTTGCCTGGAACTTGAAGAAGCGACAAACGCGCAGGTTTACCAATGAAATTTCCACTTAAGAAAGGCATTTTTTTGTTAACCAAAAATTCTATTGGTAACAGCCGCGAGTAAAAAAGTTTTTGGTTCTTGTGGTAAAGCCTAGCCCGTGCCTGGAAGAATTGCCGCAAGGCAAGTGTTTTTGCAGGGCAAAAATACCGGAGCGAAAGCGGAGTTCTGGAAGGCCGGTCGCAAGTAGAAAAGTACGCTCCAGAAAAATCGGCAAACGGCAAAATCACAAAATTATTGAAAGCAATCTCCTTTTTTTGTATAATGAATAAAATCTTTTTATAGGGTAGGTTTATGTTAACTACAAATGAAATTAAAGTTGGAACCGCATTTATGTATGAAGGTTCTGCATTTATTGTTCAGAAGATGCTTGGTCAGAAAGGTGGCCGCCAGGGTATTACAGTTAAACTTCGTGTTAAGAATATTGTTACTGGAGGCACTCAGGATTTAGGTCTTGACGCCGGAGAAAAGTTTGAAGAAGTTGAACTCGAAGAAAAGCTCGTAAAACTTTCTTACATTGACGGAGACACTTTCCACTTTATGGATCAGTCAACTTACGACGATGTTCCAATGGAAAAAGATGATTTAGGCGACAATGCCGGTTGGATTTCTCCAGATGACGACTACGATGTAAAAATCACTTATTATGAAGGAAAACCTGTTGGTGTTACTCTTCCAATCAACGTTGTTCGCACAGTTACTTACTGCGAGCCTGGAATTAAGGGCGATACTTCAGGAAAATCTTTGAAGCCAGCTACTCTTGACACTGGTGTTGAAGTAAAAGTTCCTTTGTTCATTGATCAGGACGAACGCATTGTAATTGATACCCGCGATGGTTCCTTTGTAGAAAGAGCAAAAGATAAATAATTTACTGCTGATTTTTTAGTTTTACGCTGATTTTGAGCATTTTTAGTAAAAGTCAGTGATGGAACGGTAATTTCCGGGCTTAATGAGCGGCTTTATGTTTTTTAATTTCGCTTTAAACCTGGATTTTTGGCCCCGTAGCTCATTATGGATAGAGCGTCTGCCTCCTAAGCAGAAGGTGGCGAGTTCGAACCCCGCCGGGACCACATAGAGCCTTTTGTGCTATTTGTGCAAGAGGCTTTTTTTATGCAAAAAATTTTTTAGGCCGAGCTAAGAAGTTGACCTAAAAAACTGACCTAAAAAACTGACCTAAGAAACTGACCTAAAAAACTGACCTAAAAAACTGACCTAAAAAACTGACCTAAAAAACTGACCTAAGAAACTGACCTAAGAAACTGACCTAAAAAACTGACCTAAGAAGTTGACCGAAAAAACTGACCTAAGAAGTTGACCTAAGAACTTAACCGAAAAAACGCACTCATCTGCTAAATACAAAAAAAATGCCGCTTTTACCACGAAATTTTTATTCCGGGAAAAA
>CAZXCR010000092.1:5547-6891 GCA_964639315.1 uncultured Treponema sp.
TCAAATCGCTAAATCAAATTAGAATTTGTGTGAATAGCTAAGAGCAATGCGCTTAAAGTACCATTCAATTCCTGATGTAGTAAGTTCCGATTCAGGAATATCTGCTACGTAAGTTGAATAGGTGCGGCGGGTTGCAAAATTTGCAAGAACTGTAAGAGTATCTTTTTTGCTAAAGTTAAGCTGAGCCATTGCACTCAAATTGTAGTCAGCAAGAGAAGCCTTGTATGCAGCATTTGCATAAACATTATCGCTGTAGTATCTGTCGCTTTCCCAAATAATTCCAACGCGGCTCAAAACAAGTGGCATTGCATAAGCTAAAATTGCCTGCTGATACTCTTTTACGCCGTTAACTTTGTTACCTGTGCACTGCCAAGACCAAACATTCTGATCTCCAACGCCAGTAAGTCCTTCGTAGTAAGTCTGATAAGTATACATCATCTGAACGTGAGTCCAGTCTCCGCTGATTAAAGCGCCTGTATCAAACTGGAAAGTTCCCTGTGCCCAGTATTTTGCAAAAAGATTAGAGAAGGCACCGAGCGCATCGTAAGTTTCTGAAGCGTAATTGTAAACAGACATTCCGCCGCCAAAGAGACTGCCTACGTCCCAGCCAGTTCCAACTTTAATTCCGCCCTGGAAAACAAGGAAAGGAACTGGTGTAAACGAAACAGATGTGCTAGGTGCAAACGAAACTGGTGTAATTTCCAGATTTTCTGTGATGCTAACATTTGCCCCGCTCAAAAGCCAGTTGTCGCCAAGCGGAGTAGGAATTGAATAAGTTCCCGAAAGATTGATTCTTCCCTCAAGATTGTTATAAATGCCGCCAAATTCAGCAAACTGCAGTACATTCTGAGCTGTTCCTGTAGAATTGTGAGTCCATTTTGGATAAAAGGCAAAGTCAACTCCAAGATTGTAATCAATAGGATTTTTTTCTTCTTGAGCAATTACCGGAAGTGCAAATAATGCGCAAGACATAATAATCAAGGCTGATTTTTTGAATTTCATACGAATCTCCTTTTTCTAAAAAAAATTGTCAAAGTTACGCTCTGTTGATAGTAACACTATCATTATATTGTTTTTTTACACGGACGCAAGCATTTTTTTTGTAAAATTAACGTAGATTATTTGTAAATTTATTTTTTTGTTTTTTCTGGAGCAAAATTTTCTTTCTCAAGCGCGCCACGCAGTCTTCGCCTGCGTACCGAATTTTTTTAGGAATCCCGCTTTTCGCGGTTTCATTCAAAACCTGCAGTTTTGAACGGCTATTGTGTTTTCTAAGTCCCATTTTAGTCGTTAAGAAAATGAATGTTTGTAAAGTAAACCTGCGAGTTTTGGAACAAAACTCGA
>CAZXCR010000093.1:0-6886 GCA_964639315.1 uncultured Treponema sp.
TGAACGCTACGCGCCGCTACAATCGGGGCTAGAATTTCTTAGCAAAATTTAAACTCGAAATTCGACCTAATAAAATTTTCTGTTCACAAAAAAATCTTTTTCTTAACCAAAAAAATCCTTAAAAATCATTTATCCATAATTGTAATTTCGACGCGACGATTCTTCGCTTTGCCTTCTTCGGTAGAATTAGTGGCAATCGGTTTTGAAGCGCCAAATCCCTGCGTAAAAATGTGGTACGAATCTTTTACTCCGAGTTTTACAAGGTAGTCAGCAACCGCCTGCGCTCTTTGCTCGCTTAGCTTTTGTCTTGTTTTTGCCGTTCCTGCAAGTGCCGTGTGACCCGAAACCAAAATGTCGTTATTTGGCCACTGCTTTAAAATTTCTGCAATCTGATTAAGTTTTTCTTTTTCGCTTTCAAGAAGTTCTGCGCTGTCTGGCTTAAATTTTATGTTTTCTACAGAAAGCGTAAGTCCTTTTTCTCCTTCCTTTACGCTTATGTTTTCAAGCCCCAAGTCATCAATCTTTTTTTGAACAAGGTCAACATTTTCTTTTGTGGAAGTTTTATAAAAATCAGTAACTTCAGCGTGCGCATTGCCCCTAAACTCAAGAATATTTCCGTACGAAGTTGACATTAAAATTCTAAAAGTCTCTGAGTAACTTGAAATTGCGCCTTTTTCAGCGTCCCAAAAAATTGTTTCGTCGCTAAACCCCATCATTCCAGAAGGATATTCTTCGTCATAATATAATCCTGAACTTGCGGATTTTTTTTGCGGCGTTTCCATTTCCATTGTGTACTTTACTTTAAAAACATAAAGACCAGTTTCTTTTTCGCGTCCAAGATAAGTGTAGTTTGCTGTAAACGGAACTTTGTACGGCTTTTGAACATTGAAATTTTTTCTTAAATCGTGGGCTTCGTGACCTTCTGCACTCCACTTTTCACCGGGAAGTATTTCTTTTTGCGGAAATTTTGGAACGTCCCGCACAGTCGGCATAAAATATTCATCACTAATTGAATAAGTTCCGTCCACACTCCGCGTAAAAACTGAATGATATTCTTCGCCATAATTAAAATGCGCGTTTGTGTATGCGTCGCTAGAATCTTCTGTGGTCATAAAAACTGCATCGTGAACTCCAGCGCCGTCTTTTGTAACGCCGGTAATTTCTGCTGAAACCCGATTTATAATCACTGCATGATGACTGTAAGTTCTATTGTAGTAAACCTCTTCGTTTACCGTAGAAAGAATTCTGTAGCGGTCGCCGGTATTGTACTTAAATTCAAATTTTACAGGTTCAAGATTTGTTTCAAGATTAAGAGTTGATTCTTTTTGAAACGAACTTTGCGCACTTAAATTAAACGCGGCAAAAAACAAAATGGAAAGGGTGTAAAAAATTTTCTTTTTCATAAAATCCCCGTAAATTAAAAACTTTCATCGCTTGGAATTTTGCACATACAGTATACAAAAAGAACGGCTTTACTGATAGGATTTTTGGGTTAACAGAAAATCAATTTCTTAACAAAAAAATCGGGCGAGTTACCAATGAAATTTTCGGTTACTTGGAGCGAATTTTTTTTCCTCAAGTGTGCATCGCAGGCTTCGCTTATATTTTCAGGCGACGTGGCTTAACCATTGGGTCACGCGAGTTTGGCGTAACCGCAGGTTGCGACAAACTTGCAGAGCAAGCGAAGCTTGCGGCTTTTTCTCGCGCACCCTGTGCACTCGGCTGAAAATTCTTTTAGAAAACCGGCCAATCGCGGTTTCATTCAAAACCTGCGGTTTTGAACGCTTCGCGCCGCTAATGTCCGGGCTAGGCTTGGCTTATTTTTTGCGTTAAGAAAAAAAACTTCTACATTACACGGGTGCGTTTACCAATGAAATTTTCAGTTAACAAAAAATCAATTTCTTAACAAAAAAAAATCTAGCAACCGCAAGCCCGCCAGTTACTAATAGAATTTCTTGTTAACAAAAAAATTCCGCGGCAAACTAAAAATTTCCCCTATCAAACCACTTAAAATCCTTTTAGAAAGTGAAAATTTACATACTTTCCGGAGTAAAATTTTTTATGGTAAGAATTTCAGAATAGTCACCGCTTAGAAGTTTTTCGCACAGTGACTTTGGCATTGGTTTTCCGCGTAAAAATCCCTGTACATTCTGGCAGTTAAGTTTTTTTAGCACATCAAACTGCTCTTCTGTTTCAACCCCTTCTGCGATTGTATCAAGCCCCATTTTTTGAACAAGAGAAATTATGCCTTCTGTAATACTTGCTTCAAGTCCGCCATTTTTTATGTTCTTAACAAAAGATTTGTCAATTTTAAGCGTTGTGAGCGGAAGCATCTGCAAATAGCGCAGCGATGAATAGCCAGTTCCAAAATCATCAAGGGAAATCCTTATTCCTTTTTCCTTTAGCTGATTGAGCTTGCTGATTGTAGAATCCATATCGCTGTCTTTTATAAGCATTCCTTCGGTAACTTCAACTTCAAGTTTTTGCGGAGTGATTTTATATTTTTTCAAATTCGCATTGAATTTTTTCATAAAATCGTCTTGCTTAAACTGAACTGGCGAAACATTTATGCTCATTATTCCGTTAAAATTAAATTTCTTTTCCCACTCTTCAAGCGTTTTTAGCGCCGTTTCTATAACCCAGTCGCCAATTGGAACTACAAGATTTGTTTCTTCGGCAATTGGAATAAATTGTTCAGGGCTTATCCAGCCAAGATCTTCGTCGTGCCAGCGCAAAAGCGATTCGAAACCGCGCAATTCGTTTGTATCAATTTTAAACTGTGGCTGAAAATATAATTTAAATTCCTTAGAAACCGTTGCCCTTGTGAGTTTAGTTTCAAGATTGAGTCTTTTAAGGAATTTTTCCTGCATAATAGAATGAAAACATAAAATTCCGTTTTTGCCGTTTTTCTTTACGTCACTTTTTGCCATATCAGCAAATTTTAGAAGATCGTCGTGATTCCTTGTGTCGTCTGGGAAAATAGAAATTCCGCCAGAAATTCCAATTCCTTCAGCATTGAACATTCCCAGAATTTTTTTGCCAATATAAAGCGCCTGTTCCTTGTCTGTAATATTTTTGTAAATCAAAATAAATTCATCTCCGCCAAATCTTAGCGGAATTAAATTTTCGTTTTCAAAAAGACGGAAAAGTGTGGCTGCGTTTCTAATAATTTCGTCGCCCTTGTTATGACCTTCTGAATCGTTTATGTCCTTTAAATTGTCAATGTCAAAAAGAAGAACCGCCAGTTTTGTTTCGCTTTTGTCAGCTTCGGCAATTATGGATTTAAAATTTGAGTTAAGATAAGCCGCGTTGTAAAGATTTGTAAGACTGTCGTGGAATGCCGCAAAATAAAGTTGATTGTTCAAAGTTTTTATGCTTTTAAGCTGATTGTTCAAGTCTTTTTGGCTTTTTTCAAGCATATCTGAAACTTCTGCAAGTTTTTTATTCTGACTTTCGAGTTTCGATTCGTATTCTTTTTCGGCAGAAATATTTTCAATTGAAACCGCAAGCAAATTTTTCCCAACCGGCGCAAATTTTACCTTAAGCCACATATTCAAAACTGATGAATAAAAGGACTCGTTTATAAATTTTTTCTTGCAAAGAGAATAGCAGCCAAGATTGAACCAGGGAAATTCCTTGGAAAGTTTATTCTTGAACTGCGAGTATTTTTGATTTTCTTCCACAAGTCCGTTAATAAGCAGAGCTAAGGTTCCGTTTATAAATTCGATGTTAAAATTGGTGATTTCGTTTTTTTCGTAAATAGGGCGTATAAGAAGAACTGGAATATGAATTAACTGTAAAACACTTTTAAAATCTTTGTCACTGAGCATTATTTTGTGTTACCTTTTTTAAGAAACCTCTAAATTTTGTAATTCTAGAAGCAACTTTTTAAACTTTATTTAATTTTTTTATTTTAGCAGATATATATTGATTTTATCTGAATTTGTTAGAATTTAGTGAAAAAAAATGGTGCAAAAATTTCTTATTCTTCGGATTTTTTCTTTTGGGGAAGATTAAAAACAAATTTTCTACGCCCGCGCTGGATAAAAAATTAAGAAATCTAAAAAAATCGGACGTAGAAAGTAGAAAAGAAAATTTTTTTTGCAAAAAAATTAGTGGGCAGCAGCAAAAGTTTTTAGTCCGCGCCGCAACAAAACTGCAATCAAACAAATTCCTAAAATCAGTACAAAAGAAAGCGAATTTATTACAGGACTTACGCCAAAGCGAATCATCGAGTAAACATAGAGTGGCAATGTTGTGCTTCCAGGACCACTTACCAAAGCTGTAATAACGTAGTCTTCGAGCGACATTGTAATGCTCATCATAAATCCCGAAAGAATTCCTGGCATAATTGCCGGTATAATCACTTTGAAAAGAGTTTGAACTTCGTTTGCTCCCAAATCGTGGCTTGCTTCAATGATTGAATAGTCAAATTCGTCTATTCGCGCGTTTACCATCAAAAATACAAAGGGCAAGCAGAAGGTTGTGTGTGCTATAAAAATTGTAAAAAGTCCCAAAGAAATTTTGATTCCGCTAAAGAAAATCAGCATAGAAACGCCCATTATAACTTCTGGAAGAACCATTGGTAAAAAACTTACGGTTTGAATGTAATTGCGACCAAAGAATTTGTACCAGGCAATTCCGATTGAAGCGAGAGTTCCTAAAATTGTTGCAACTAAAGATGAAGTGATTGCTACAATCAGCGAGTTTAAAAGCGCCGTCCAGAGTGGTTTTGAGTTAAAAATCAATTGTTCGTACCACACAAAAGAAAACTTTGTAAATTCGGAATCTTTTGATTCATTAAAAGAATAAAATATGATTACAAAAAGCGGAATGAACAAAAATAAAAGTGCAAGACACAAAACTGTGTTTGAAAAGCTCAAAGGTTTGTTGCGCTTTTTCCAGCCTTTTTTTGCGTGCCTGAAATTTGCCGCCTTTGGATCTTTTGCCTTCTTTAAATCTTTGTTTACAAGTGAATTTATTGTTGCAACCAGCGGATTTTTCATTTCTTACCTCGATTTTCTTAGTGAACTTGAAGTTAAAATTTTCACTTTTACCAGATGACCCTTACTCAGCTGCATTTTCTGCAAGAGTAATTTGCGGTTCTGCTGAAGAAGTTAAAGTGTCTTCTTTGTTTGAAACTTTTTTAAGCTTAGCTTCTTTTCGGTTTGAACTTAGCATAAGAAGAACTGCTGCCATTGAAATAATTGTAATGATCATGCTGAAGGCACTTGCTAAAGGCCAGTTGCGCACTTTTTGAACCTGATCAACTATTATGTTTCCAAGCATGTAACTGTCTTTTCCGCCTACAAGCTGAGGAACCGTGTAATTTCCAAAAATAGGAATAAAGGTAAAGATTATTCCGCTTAAAATTCCGCTTTTTATTCCCGGAAGAAGAATTTTCATCATTGACTGCGCCTTTGTTGCACCTAAATCGCGTGCAGCTTCGAGAAGGGTAAAGTCAAAACGGTCAACTGCTGTAAAAATTGGCAGAATGGCGTAAGGAAGATACATATAAATGCTTACAAGAATTACAGCGCCCTTAGTAAACATAAATTTATGCGGTGAAAAAACGGCGCTATTGTGCAAAATTCCATGATTCCACAGATTGTAAAAAAATCCGCAGATTTTATTTAAAATTCCGTTGTCGCCCAAAATTGTAATCCAGGCAAAAATTCTTATAAGAGAATTTGTAAGGAAAGGAACCACAACTAAAATCAAAAGAAGAGTCTGGTGTTTACTTCTTGCCATTGCATATCCGCAGGGAATTGAAACTAAAATTGTAATTACTGTTGCAAGAAGCGAAATCCAAAGGGTGCGCAAAAAAATGATTCCGTAAGCTGGCGAAAACATTTGTTTGTATGCTTTGAGCGAAAATTCCGGCACAACTCCACCGTAAACATCGCGTTTCATAAATGAATAGCATACGATGATTGCAAGAGGAACAATAAAAAACACAGAAAACCAAATTCCCATAGGCCACGCATAAACTGGACCAGGGTTAGTCTTTTTTTTCGCACTATGTTTTGCGCTGTAAGCTCTCGAAGCAAGTTCAAGCAAACGGCTTCTTTTAGGCTTATCTTTTGTGCTTTTTTCTTCAGACTTTATATCTTCTTTCATGTATTGATGTCCTCAACAATATATCCGTCTTCTGCAGACCAGGAAACATAAACTGTGTCTTTCCACTGAATTTCAGGACCGTCGTCAAGATAATTTGTGTGCTGCTTAAAAACCTTTATGATTGTTCCGTTTTCAAGTCGAACATAAAATTTTGACTGGAATCCGGTGTAAACTGGTTCTTCAACAATTCCGCGGAACACATTAATGTCTTTTCTTCCGTTAACATTTGGTTCTTCAAGGGTAATTTTGATTTTTTCAGGGCGGATTGTAAACGCAACTTTCTGACCTGAGTCCGTGTGCTCATAATCCGTTACAAGAATGTTTTTGTCTTCTTCGCGAGTAGCTGCACTTTCTCCAGTAAGCTGCGCCTGCATTCCTAAACAAGGCACGTTGAGAGTAACCATAAAATCAGGGTCTTTTCCCGGAGTCTGATGTTCAAGACATTCCACTACAGTCGATTCAAAAATATTTGTTTCGCCAATAAACTGCGCTACAAATTGAGTTGCAGGACTTTCGTAAATTTCAAACGGTGTTCCTACCTGCAAAACCTTTCCCTTGTTGATTACAGCAATTCTGTCGCTTACGGCAAGCGCTTCACTTTGATCGTGTGTAACGTAAATAAAAGTGATTCCGATTTTGTCGTGAAGGGCGTCGAGGTCAACTAAAAGATTTGCGCGGAGTTTTGCGTCAAGTGCAGAAAGCGGTTCGTCAAGAAGAAGAACTTTTGGCTCATTAATAAGCGCTCTGGCAATTGCAACTCTCTGAC
>CAZXCR010000094.1:0-6882 GCA_964639315.1 uncultured Treponema sp.
TTTTTTTATAAAAATTTAGTTTTTTTTTAATTTTTTTCAATTTTGTAGCGACTTGTGCTGATTGTGTGTCCTTCGCTGTAAATATCAAACCAAATTTCCCGGTTATTGATTGTATTTAGGTTTTCGTAGAATTCCTTGAGGTTTGAAACAGGCTTGTCATTTACCGCAGTTATAATATCGCCGTTCTGGAGTCTTAAGGCTGCTGCAGGAGACTTTTCCTGAAGTCCTGTAACAACAACGCCTTTTACTTTGTCATTATCAAGATGAAGCTGCTTTTTCATAGAATCAGTCAGTGCAGAAGGAACAAATCCCGGCCAGAGTTTTGAATTATCGCTAGCAACATCCTGAGTGCGTTCCTCAATTTTTACACTTAATTCAACCTTTTCGCCGCCCCGTAAAACGGTAAATTTCGCAGTATTTCCAGACGGAATTGAACCAACGTCGCGTACAAGCTGTTCAACTGATTTTACAGGACGTCCGTCAAGAGCGATTATAAAGTCGCCTGCCTGCATTCCGCCTTTGATTGCTGGGCTGTTAAGGAAAATTTCAACTGCAAGAGCACCGTGCTGTTTTGCATCAATTCCAAGTTCCTTTTTGTTTTCGTCAGAAATTTCAAGCAAACTTACACCCATCCATCCGTAAGAAACTTTTCCGTTTGAAATAAACTGGTCGATTGTAGGTTTTATGTTATTGATTGGAATAGAAAATCCGAGTCCTTGACTTCCGCCCGACTGTGAAGCAATCCAAGTATTTATTCCGATTACTTCGCCATAAATGTTTACAAGTGGACCGCCAGAATTTCCCTGGTTAATTGCAGCATCAGTCTGAATAAAATCGCTTATGCTTCCAATCTGCGTACCGCTTCTTCCTGTGGCACTTACAATTCCCTGAGTTACAGAAGCAAAGTATCCAAGCGGACTTCCGAGCGCAAGAACAATGTCGCCCTGCTGAAGTTCATCGCTGTTCCCAAGTTTTGCAACTGTAATCGAAGAAATATCATCACAATCAAATGAAACAAGGGCAATGTCCATTCTTTCATCTGCGCCAACTAAAGTTCCGTCAAATTCCCGCTCATCAGTAAGTTTGATTTTAATTGTAGTTGCTTTTCCTGCAACGTGATTATTTGTAAGAACATAAACTTTTTTGCCTTCAGCACGCACAATTACGCCGCTTCCAAGCCCCTGAGACTGACGTTCGCGATAATTTTTATTATCCTCTTCATCCTCATCGCCTTCTTCATCAGGATAACCGAAAAAGAACGGAAGGTCTTTAAACGGATTAAAAGTTTGCACACGAGTTGTTTCTGTAACGTCAACTTCAACAACAGCCGGAAGCACCTGAGAACTTATTCCGCGGAAAGTGTTCTGCAAAGCCTGAGTTACAGAAAGCGAATCCTGATCAAGATTTACAACCGGATTATTTTCTGCAAAAGCCACATTTGCACTTTTTTTATTTGATGAATTGCACGAAATTGCAATCAAGCCAAAAACGAGCAACGCTGATGAAAAAACTAAGAAAATTTTTTTTGCTGTTGATTTCATATTGTTTTCTCCTCTTATTCTATTTTTCTAACAAAAATCTTTTTCTTTACGTTACAAATATAATAATAATTTTTAAAAAAGAATATCGAATAAAGGAGATTTTGGGGATTCTTAAAAATCTAGGAAAGAATTTCGTAGTCTGGGATGCCGTCTTCGTCTGCAAAAAATTTTACGGTGCTGCTTTCCATCGTAACGTTTTCTACAAAAAATGATAAATCGCTTGAGGCAGGGGAAAAAATATCATCAGGATTATAAAAAGTTTCGATTTCAGACTCTTCGTTTTCTGCAGCCACACGACTTAAAGCTCCATTTGCCTTAACTAAATCTGAAACTGCATAAAAATAGTCGCTTTTGCCCTTTTCTTCAAATTTTTCTTTAAGGAAAAGAAGCTGCATTTTTTCAATTTCTTTGTGACCCGCATTTTCGGGATTAAAATTTGTTTCAAATGAGCAATTATTGCACTGCTGCCATTCTTCAAAATCAGCAAAAAAACTTGACGCATTTACACGAAGTGCCGCAATAACTGAATTAAACCAGGGAACTGCCCGCCCCGCAGAATAAAAAGTTTTGCAAGCAAACGCCATTCCTCTTGAAAAGTCCATATCTTTTGACGAATAGATTCCGGTGGGTTTTGGGTCAGAATAGTGTTCAAGATCGCAAAGTTCTTTAAAATCAATGTGATTTGGGTAAAGACTCAAAGCAAAATCAAGCCGTTCGCGAAAAGATTTAAATGTGTCGCCTTTTTGACTTCCCCACTGAAGATCAAATCCAAAAACAAGCCCCGCATTATTCAAAAGCCGAGCCTTTGCTGAATAAAGTTTTTTATCGAACAAAAGAATCGTTCCATTTGCACTTTGCTTTTCTATTCCTTCCATTGGAATTTCAAGCGAGCAGTAAATATTTGAAAGTTCGTCGCAGAGAGTTTTGTCGATTATTTTTGCATTGACCGAAAGCGAAACAAAAAGTTCCGGAGCATTTTTTTGAATTTCGCGCGCAAGAGACAAAATTTTATTTTTATCAAGGGAAAACTGCCTGTCGTGAATGGAAAGCTCAGAAATTCCGTTTTTAGCGAAATTTGGCAATTCCTCAAAAATCTTTTGAAGAGTAAATTCCTGTGTTTGTGCATTCAGTTTTGTCATATTTTATTCCACAAAGATTTTTTTTATGGAGACTGATAAAATTTTTACCAGCCTCCCCGAGTTTTTTAAGGGCAAGTTTTTAAATTTGTCTTGAAAAGATTGTAATTTTCAAAAGATGCCCTTAATTCAAGCAGTTTTTTATATCAGGTCAAAATTCGAGTTTTTGCAATTTTTATTTACTTGGAGCGAATTTTTTTTCTGCCACAAATTTTTTACGTTCCGGCTGAAAATTTTTTCAGGAATCCCGCTTTCCGCGGTTGCGGCTTCGCCTTCATTCTTCCGCTGCGCTCCAGAACGCGCTTCGCGCGCCGCTACAATCGGGGGCTAGGCTTTCTCACCTTTTTTGTAAATTTTATTTAAACTCGAAATTCGACCTATCAGTTTAAAGAATTGCGATTTTATTTTCGTGTGCTTTTTTTAGCATTTCTTCAGGCCAAGCACTTACTTGAGTTTCGCCAATGTGAGCCTTGCGCAAGAAGAACATACAAAGTCTTGACTGACCAATTCCACCACCAATTGTTTGTGTAAGTTTACCTTCAAGAAGCATTTTGTGGAACGGAAGTTCTGCTCTTTCCGGGCAGCCGCGCTCTTTAAGCTGAAGTTTTAAACTTTCTGCATTTACACGAATTCCCATCGAAGAAAGTTCCATTGCATAGTTCAAAACCGGATTCCAAACAAAAAGATCGCCATTAAGTCCTCTGTGACCATCTCCACTTTCTGTAATCCAGTCATCGTAGTCAGGGGCTCTTCCGTCGTGGATTGTTCCGTTCTGAAGTTTACCGCCAATTCCGATTATAAAAACCGCACCATATTTTTTGCAAATAAGATTTTCTCTTTCTTTTGGAGAAAGATTTGGGTAAAGGGCAAGAAGTTCTTCTGAATGAATAAAAGTAATTTCTTCAGGAAGCACCGGTTCAATTTCGTTGTAACGATCGTAAACAAAAAATTCAGTTTGCTTAAGGCAGCGGTAAATCTTTTTTACAACTTCTTTTAAATACATTACAG
The DNA here is from genome assembly GCA_964639315.1 of uncultured Treponema sp. Classification (GTDB taxonomy): domain Bacteria; phylum Spirochaetota; class Spirochaetia; order Treponematales; family Treponemataceae; genus Treponema_D. Next base: position 3,686 of record CAZXCR010000094.1, read on the forward strand.
TACGATTTTTACTGTCCATTGCAAGACACCAGTCCCACTGGTCAACATAAAGGGAATGAAGGTTATCAAGTTCTTCGTCAGCGCGGATTGCATTCATATCAGTATAAATTCCAAATCCTGGCTTTAAGGCAAGTTCAGTAACCTTAAGGCGCTTCCACTTTGCCAAAGAATGAACAATTTCCATCTGCTGATCGCCCATATCTTTTACATTGAATTTTACAGCCCTTTCAACGCCGTTCAAATCATCATTGATTCCTGTTCCCGACCTTACAAAAAGTGGCGCTGTAACACGGGTGAGTCCAAGTTCAGTAGAAAGTGAAAGCTGAAAAAAATCTTTAAGTGCAATAATTGCTTTTTCAGTTTCCTTAACGTTTAACACAGGCTTGTAGCCTTCTGGAATGTATAAATTTGACATTCTTATCTCCACTATTACGAACACAAAAAAATGAGTGTTTGCTGAATTTAAATCTTGAATCCTTAAATTTTAAAATTAACTTAAGTGAAAAGATTCTATAACAAATTCAGCAAAACCTTCAATTATTTGTGCAGTTTATATTTCGTTTACTTTTTTAATAAATTTTCTGAAGGCAGCCTTGCCACTCTCGTTCCGCTTGTAAACTCCAGCATCTTCAAGAACCCTTGCAAAAACTTTACCAACTTCGTCCTGAAGAATTTTTTCGATATTCGAAGAATTTACTTCCGCATACTTAGGCAAAAATTCCTTAACCCAGTCAGCGTGTTTACTAAGATTTTCGTCGGCACTAATATCTTTTTTGTTAAGAATTGCGTCTTTTAAGTCAGCAAGTTCTTTTTTAAGTCTTGAAGGAAGAACCGCAAGTCCCATAACTTCAATAAGTCCAATATTTTCCTTTTTAATGTGATGAAGTTCCGCGTGCGGATGGAAAACTCCCAGCGGATGTTCATCAGTTGTAATGTTATTGCGCAAAACTAAATCAAGTTCGTATTCATCGTTGCGCATTCTTGCAATCGGAGTGATTGTGTTGTGAGGAGTTCCGTCAGTTTCTGCAAAAATAAAAGCGTCCTCGTCAGAATATTCACGCCAGCAAGAAAGAATTTTGTCAGCAAGTTTTAAAATTGACTCAGAATTTTTTCCGCTAAGCCGAATTACGCTCATTGGCCACCTTACAATTCCGCAGTTTACGTCGCTAAATCCGTTCATTGAAAAATTTTCTTCAACCGGCGCTTGTGCCATAGCAAAAGTATAATTTCCGCCCTGAAAATGATTGTGAGTTAAAATTGATCCGCCAACAATAGGAAGGTCAGCATTTGAACCAATTGTGTAATGAGGGAAAAGTTTTATAAAGTCAAAAAGAGCACGGAAAGTTCCGCCAGAAATTTTCATTGGAGTATGTTCGTAGCTAAAAACAATACAATGCTCGTTGTAGTAAACATAAGGCGAATACTGCAAGCCCCATTTTTTTCCGTTCAAAGTGATTGGAATAATTCTGTGAGTTTGACGTGCAGCGTGGTTTACCCTACCAGCGTATCCTTCATTTTGACGGCACAAAAGACATGCTGGGTAAGAAGATTTTTTTGCCTTAAGAGCAGCCGCAATTGCCTTAGGATCTTTTTCTGGTTTAGAAAGATTTATTGTAATGTCAATATCGCCGTAGTCAGTTTTTGTTTTCCATTTTAAATCTTTGCAAACTCTGTAGCGACGAATGTAGTCAGTGTCCTGGCTAAATTTATAGTACCAGTCAGTTGCTTTTTTAGGAGATTCAGCATACAAGGACTTAAACTGAGCACGAATTTCTGAAGGAGACTTTACGAGGCAAGCCATAATTTTTGTATCAAAAAGATCGCGATAAACAACGCTATTTTCTGCCAAAAGATTATTTTCTACGGCATAGTCAAGCATTTCTTTTAGAATTTGTTCGAGATCTTCAACTTTTGTGGAAGGAATTTTTTCCGCAAGTTCAGGATTTTCAAATCCGTCAAGCTTAAAAAGTTCAAGAAGCCTGTTTTGAGTGTAAATAACATCGTCTTCTGTAATAAGATTTGTTGTAAGGCCGTAGCCTGTAAGTGCATTGATATTTTCAAAAATAGTCATAATTTTTTATATTAAAAAGATTGCGCCCTTATGTCAATTTTAAAAATTTAGTGAATAAGCGCAGTGGACGGTGAAATATTGCGGTTGTAAGTTTTTTTTATTTGGAGCAAATTTTTTTTATACAAAATATTTTTTTTCTCGCGCATACTGTGCGCTCGGCTGCAAATTTGCCGCAACCTTGCGGTTGCTTCCCGAGTTTTCTTGCGGAAACTCGTAGAATTGCTTTGTTAAGCAATAGATTTTTTTCTTAACAAAAACTTCCACTGATAACTCGCGTGCGCCAGTTACCAGTGGATTTTTTTGTTATACAGGAAATTTTATTAGTAACCAGTGCAGAATATGCGTGAGCAAAAGCCGAAAGCTATGATTGCGACTTTTTCTTTAAATGACTTTAAAAAAAATACGTGCTAAGATTTGGGCATCTCTAAGAAAATTTAGATGTAACTTACGAAACTAAAATCAGGAAATTACTATGGCACAAAAAGAAAAAAAATCAGCAGGTAAAGAAGAACGCACAAAAAAAACTACACGCACTTCTGGCAGCGCAAAAAAATCATCAGCAAAAAAAAGCAAATCTAAGAAGAAGAAGATTTCTGTATGGAAAATAATTCTTCTTATTTTGATTGCAGCATTTTTAGTTTACTTTTTCTGCTTTAACGGAAGAGCAAAAATAGACTCCTTCTTAACTGAAAATTTTGGCACAAACACCCAGCAAATTTTTAATCCGCAGCAAGAAGAAGCTACAAGTTCACAAGAAAAGCCAGCAGAAACTAAATTAAATTCTGAGCAAACAAAGGCTTCTACTTCTCAAGACCAAATTCAAGGTTCCGCCAACGACAGTTTTGCTACAAAAGAAATTGAAATTCCGCTTTGCCCAGCAACTTTAAACGGCAGCGCAGAAGACCACGAAGTGCATTCTTACAACGGATTTCAGCTTTGTTACCGCGAAACTTACGAAGATGCGGAATGGGTTGCCTACACTCTTACAAAAGACGAACTTAACGCCGTAACTGACCGCTCAAATAAATTTAAAGCCGACACAAAAATTTCTACCGGTTCAGCAATTCCAGGAGACTACACAAAATCTGGCTACGACAGAGGACACCTTGCTCCGGCAGCAGACCTT
>CAZXCR010000095.1:0-6630 GCA_964639315.1 uncultured Treponema sp.
CGCTTTTGAACAAAATGGACAATCAACTTGCTGAAATTCCTTCTGATTCAAAAATGCTTATGTATTCTTGCGCTAAATTTTTTGAGTGGCTTAAAAATTTTAATAAAATTCCGTTTTCTGACTTTTTAAAAAAATTTACTGACGGAACTTACGGCAAGGAGTGCGCTTTTAGTCTTTTAAAAGACGATTTTAATTTTTTTGTAAAAGTTATGTCTTTTGATTTGGAAAGTTACGAAGAAGTTTTTTACGCACTTTTTTACAATTACCAAAACAATTCTAATGAAAAAAATTTTGAGGCAACTGAAAGCTTAAATTCTTTTTTGGAAAATGTTGGCACTTACTCTGAACTTTTATTTTCATTCGTACATTCAGTAAAAATTGAAAACATTGGAAAACTTGTGTTTGAAAACGCTTTGTACCGATCAGAAAAACTTGGCGGTTGGGAAACTTGGCTAAGAAAATATAAGCTTTACTGGAAATTCCTTTTTGATAAGCGCTGGACTGAAAGAAATTATGAGCATAAAAAAGTCCTTATTTTGAAAAAGATTGATTTGTGTTTTATGCAAAAAAAATTTCCGCTTCTTCCAAATCGTCCGTGGAAAAAACTTTTGGTGGATATGGAATTTAAATACGATTTAACCGCCGGATTTTTATATTATTTTTTCAAAGACGAATTTCCTAAGCATCAGAAACTTTTAAGGACTTTAATTTTGGATGCGAATTTTTCGGTTAAGGAAAATCGAAATGAATTTACAGAGTGCGTTACAAGAATTTCTGAAATAAGTGACGATATTCAGATTTTGGCAGGGGAATTTGCTGATTCTGGGGAATTTTATAGTCTTTTTGCTCAGTGCGAAAACGAAAATCCGCTGAAAAAAAATCATTTGGATTCTTTGGTTTTGCTTTTTGATGAAACTTGCAGAAATATTGAATCGATTGTGAAAAAATTTTCAGAAGCGTCGTATTTTCTTTGCGTTTTGCTGAATGCTTTTTGCGGAGATCTTGATTCGGCTTCTTATGGTCGGATTGCAAATTTTAATCAGATTCGCGGAAAGTTAAATTCTGAATTTAAAAGTGATTTTGACAAGTGCCGGAACGCTTTTAAATACGCAGGAGAAATTGCGAGTGAACTTCAGAATTTGGAAGATACTGAAAAATAAACTTTTACCAGATGCCTTTACAGCGGAGAGTGAATTTTGGATAAAATCGAAGATTATATTTGCGGAAATTTTTTTTTAGGCGGAAAAGAGCTTTTTAACGGACCAAAGTGGAATATGAGCCTTAAAAGTGCCGGTTCAATGCGCTTTAGGTGGAATGAAGAAAATAAAAATCGCGATGAATTTTTAAAAAGAGTAAATCCTTTAAAAAAAATTGCTGCCATTGAGCTGATTCATTCGAAGAAAATTTTTTATGTAAAAAATGAAGCTGAAGTAAAAAATCTTTACGGTGCAAAGGGAGACGGAATTGTTTGCACGGATAAAAATATTGTGCCGGTAATTACCGTAGCTGACTGCGTTCCAATTTTTATTTTTGATTCTGAAAGTAAAGCTTTTGCTGTTTTGCATTCTGGGTGGAAGGGAACTGGAATTTGCGGAGAAGCCGTAAATTTTTTTAAGGAAAATTTTAATTCAAATCCAGAAAATATTTGTGCGGTTATTGGTCCGCATATTAATGAATGCTGCTACAGCGTGGATAAGGCGCGGGCTGAATATTTTGTAAAAAATTTTGGAAGTGACTGCGTAAAAAAAATTGATTCTAGCACAGAAAAATATGCGCTTTCTCTTACGAAGGCAAATTTGAATGTTTTAGAAAAATGCGGAGTTCCCAAAGAAAATATTTTTGTTTCAAAAGAATGCACCTGCTGTTCCGGAGAAAAATTCGGCTCGTTTAGAAGAGAAACTGCCGGTTTGCCAGCAAATCTTAGCGATGAAGAGAGGAGCCGTAAGTTTACGGTTCAGTGCGCGTGGATTTCGTGGTGAATTTTTGCTAGCCAAACCTAGCCCCGATGGTAGCGGCGCGCGAGTTACCGACGGAATTCCCGCTTTAATAAAAATCCTTTTCTTAACAAAGGCGTGCGAGTTACTGATGAAATTTTTTTGTTAAGAAAAAGTTTATTGCTTAACAAAAAGACTGCGAGTTTGTGGCTTGCGACTGATTTCGACAGGCTCAATCGGCGCGTCTTGCATTTTCCACGCGCGAGTTACCGACAAAATTTTTTTGTAAAAAAAAAAGTTTATTGCTTAACAAAAAAAATTACCCGCCGGAGTGCATTTAGGGAAATTTTACTACCCAAACTGCCACCTAGCCGGCCGTGGAACCGTTGCGAAGCAAGATGCCGCTTGCGGCAGCCGGAGCGATTAGCGGAGCGGTGGAAGGACCGTTACTTCGAGAATTTGCTCCAAATAAAAAAACAAAAAAAACTGATATATTGCATATTTATGAATAAAAATGTATTGTTATTGCAGAAAATTTCATTTTTGAGAGGAAGTATATGGCAGAAAAAGAAAAGGTTGTTCTGGCTTATTCAGGTGGACTTGATACGACTGTTATTATTCCATGGCTTAAGGAAAATTATGATTACGATGTAATTGCAGTTTGTATTGATGTGGGACAGGGAGACGACTGGGCTTCTATTAAGTCTCGTGCGCTGAAAACAGGTGCTAGTGCATGCTATGTTGTTGATGCCCGCGAAGAATATATTTCTGAATATATATGGCCGGCTCTTAAGGCTAATGCAGTTTATGAAGATGAATATCTTTTGGGAACTTCTACTGCACGTCCTTTAATCGGCAAAATTTTGGTTGAATATGCACGTCAGGAAAAGGCTGTGGCAATTTGTCACGGGGCTACTGGTAAGGGAAATGACCAGGTTCGTTTTGAACTTGCAATTAAGGCTTTTGCTCCTGATTTGAAGGTTATTGCTGCATGGCGTGATGAAAAATGGACTTTGGACAGTCGCGAAGCTGAAATTAAGTACTTGGAAGATCGCGGACTTGAAGTTCCAATGAAGAAAGATCAGTCTTATTCTCGCGACGAAAACATTTGGCACCTTAGCCACGAAGGTCTTGAACTTGAAAAGACTGAAAACGAGCCTAATTACAAGCATATGCTTAAAAATACTGTGGTTCCTGAAGAAGCTAAGGAAGACGGGGAATACGTTACAATTGAATTTGAAAAGGGAATTCCTGTTAGCGTAAACGGCAAAAAAATGACTGCTCTTGAAATTATGACTGAGCTTAACAAAATTGGCGGAAGAAACGGAGTTGGTCTTGTTGATATTTGCGAAAACCGCTGCGTAGGTATGAAGAGTCGTGGGGTTTACGAAACTCCAGGCGGAGCAATTCTTTATTTTGCACACAGAATGATGGATCACATTTGCCTTGACCGCGACACTTACCATTACAAGCAGCAGCTTTCAATTAAGGTTGCTGAACTGATTTATGACGGAAAGTGGTTTACAACTTTGTTTGATTCGTGCATGGCTTTTGTAGACAAAACTGAAGAAACTGTTACTGGTTGGGCAAAAGTTAAGCTCTACAAGGGTTCTATTCGTGGAGCTGGAAGTCATTCTCCATACAGTCTTTACAACGAAAGCATTGCGTCATTTACCACCGGCGATCTTTATGACCACAAAGATGCGCAGGGATTTATTACACTGTTCGGTCTTCCATTGAAGGTTCGCGCTATGATGGAGCAGCGTACCGGCAAGGGACAGGCAGTTATTGACAGCGATAAACTTAAGAAAAGACCTGTTGAATAATTTTTTTTAGAAAAGTCACAAATAGAAAAGTCACAAACTGATGATAAGCCGCCGTAGTCTTTGATTATGGCGGTTTTTTTGTTTTTGAAGCAAATTTTTTTTCCGAACAGCGTGCGTGGGTTCTTGTACAAAAAATTTTCTTAGCAAACAAAAATTGCAGTTCAAAAGAAAATGTCTTGTGGTAACTGCGCCCGCAAATTTTTGTACAAGTTCCCGTCCTTTCGCGGCTCCGCTATTCGCTCCGTTGCTACGCAATGGCTTTGCCACCGCTACACGCCGGGCTAGGCTTTTCTTCAAGTACCAGATTTTTTTACTTATGACCGCTATTCGCTCGCAGGCGTGGTTACTGATGGAATTTTTTTTTAACTGAAAATTCTGTTGGTAACACGCGCGCCTTTGTTAAGCAATAGATTTTTTGTTGACTGAAAATTTTATCAGTAATAGTCGCTTGATTTCGACAAGCTCAATCGGCGCGTCAGAATCTTGTGCAGAATATGCGTGAGCTAAAAAGACTAAAAACTTGAGATAAAATATTACAAATCGTATAATCGAAAAGCATTTTAACGAAGCGAGGTTTTTATGTCTGAAAATAAAGAAAGAAAAAGCGGAATTCTTTTGCACATAACAAGTCTTCCTGGTTCTGAAGGAATTGGCACTTTGGGAAGTGAAGCTTATAAATTCTGCGACTGGCTTTATGAAGCAAAACAAAGTTTGTGGCAGGTTCTGCCGCTCGGTCCAACTGGCTACGGCGATTCTCCTTACGCAAGTTTTTCTACGTTTGCCGGAAATCCGCTTTTAATCGACCTTGAATCTTTGGTTAAAAAAGGCTGGGCTTTGCAAAGCGACACTCTTCTTCCGGACTATATAAAATCTGGCTCTTCTGTGGATTTTGGCGCTGTGGTTTACTGGAAAATGCCGGTTCTTTACAAATGCGCCCAATACTTTTTGCAGAATGGTCAATCTCAGGATAAAAAGAAATTCAGTCAGTTTAAAAACGAAAATAAAGACTGGCTTGATGACTTTGCACTTTTTACCAGCATAAAAAATTTTTATGATAAAAAAGCTGCCTCGCAGAATATCAGCGGGGAGCAAACAAGATGGAATAATTTTTGGCCAAAAAATCTTGCGCGTCACGAAAAATCCGCATTAGAAAAATGGACTTTAGAAAATACCGCTGAACTTGAGCAGATTAAGGCAGTTCAGTTTTTCTTTTTTGAACAGTGGAATGCGCTAAAAAAATATGCCTCGTTAAAAAATATAAAAATTATTGGCGATATTCCAATTTTTGTTGCCGCAGACAGTTCAGATTTGTGGGCAAACAAAGAAATTTTCCAAATCAACAAAAAAACTTTGCAGCTTAAGGCAGTTGCTGGCGTTCCTCCGGATTATTTTAGTGCCACAGGTCAGCTTTGGGGAAATCCGCTTTATGACTGGAATCAGCTGAAAAAAACTTCTTACGACTGGTGGGTAAAAAGAATTGCCCATATGTTCAAACTTGTAGACATTGTGCGCATTGATCATTTTCGCGGATTTGAAGCTTACTGGAAAATTCCTTACGGCGAAGAAACTGCGGTTAACGGCACGTGGACAAAAGGTCCGGGAATTGCTCTTTTTGATGAAATTAAGGCTAGAATAAAAAATTCAAATATTATTGCAGAAGATCTTGGCGTAATTACAGAAAAAGTTGCCGCTCTTCGCGATAAGGCTGGATTCCCTGGAATGAAAATAATTCAGTTTGCATTTAATGATGCACCTTGGTCTGAAGAAAGTGAAAAAAATGCTTATCTGCCAAAAAATTATAAAAATGAAAATTGCGTGGTTTACACCGGAACTCATGACAACGATACGAGTTTTGGACTTTTGTCTTCTTGTAGCGAAAACTTCAGGGCGAATGTAAAAAAATATTTTGAACTTGATGAATCGTTTACAAATCAGCAAATTCTTGACGCTATGATAAGAGGCGCTTTTTTGTCTAAGGCAAAGTACTGCATTATTCCGCTTCAGGACGTTTATGCACTTGGAAGCGACTGCAGAATGAACACTCCGTCTACAAGTGGCGCAAACTGGAGCTGGAGAATGGAAAAAAATCTTTTAGATAAGGAAGGCGCCTTAAAACTAAAAAAACTTTCTGAAGAAAGCGAGCGCAATTTGTGTTAGAGGAAAATATGAATCAGGAAAAAGAAAAAAATCAGCAAAAAAAATCTTCGTTTATAAAAGATATTTTTGATCTTTACTTTACGTTTTTTAAAATCGGTTCGGTTACTTTTGGCGGCGGATATGCAATGCTCCCAATTCTTGAGCGCACTTTAGTTGATAAAAAACACTGGACTACTAACGATGCGCTTTTGGATTACTACGCAATTTCCCAGGCAACTCCGGGCGTTATTGCGGTAAATGTTTCAACTTTTGTGGGATTTTATAGACGCGGAATTTTAGGCGGAATTTTTGCTACCTTAGGCGTTATTACTCCTTCAATAATTGTTATTACTCTGATTGCGGAATTTATTTCGAACTTTGAAGATATTATTTGGGTTCAAAAAGCACTTTTGGGAATCAATGTTGCGGTTGCAGCCCTTCTTACGTATTCAGTTTTTAACATTACGAAAAAAAATTTAAAGCGATGGTGGAACATTTTTTTCTACGCAGCAAGTTTTGTGAGCGTTTACTTTTTTAAAGTGCATTCAGTTTTTGTAATTCTAGCTTCGGTACTGATTGGAATATTGCTTTATTTTGTTCAGCGGAAAAATGACGAAAAGGTGGCTTGTGGCGCGGAGAATTTGGCTGGTAACGCGGGAAATTCTTCTGGTAACGCGGGAAAATCTTCTGTTAGCACGGAAAATTCGGCTGCCAGTACAAAAAAATCTGTCAGT
>CAZXCR010000096.1:0-3312 GCA_964639315.1 uncultured Treponema sp.
GAACGGAATGAGTGAGCGGCGGAAGGGCCTCTCTGGAAAAGCCAAATTTGCCCCCAGAAGAAAAAAAATCCCTCCGCAAACAAAAGTCTGGGAGGGCACTTTATGCTTTTGCTGATTTTAGTTCATAACTTCTTCAGAAAGCTTCATTATCATTGCGTAAATTGGCTTTCCGCCTGGAACCATTGGCAGTACCATTTCGTCCTTGTCTACGCGGGCATCAATAACGGCAGCTTTTCCGCTTTTAAACGCTTCGTCGAAGACTTTTTCAAATTCTTTTGCATTGTGGGCGCGGTAACCTTTAATTCCGTAAGCATCGGCAAGTTTTACCCAGTCAGGACCAAAGTCGAGGGTGGTTTGACTAAATCTTTTTCCGTAGAAAAGTCTCTGCCACATACGAACGTTTCCAAGCGCATTATTATTTTCCACAACGATTACGATTGGAAGATTATAGTGTGCGATTGTAGCAAGTTCGTTGCAGTTCATTCTAAAAGATCCGTCTCCTGCAATGTGAACTACGCGACTGCCAGTTTTTGCAAGAGAAATTCCAATTGCGGCTCCGGTTCCGTAACCCATTGTGCCAAGTCCGCCTGAAGTAACAAAGCGGCGTTTTTTTCCAAACGGATAAAATTGTGCAGTCCACATCTGGTGCTGACCAACTTCTGTAGTAATAAAGCAGTCATCTCCGGCAATTTTATGCACGTGTTCGCAAATGAATTTTGGATTAATAGAATCCTGAGGGCACTTGTCGTAGCATTCAGGATAAACTTTTTTCCATTCTGCAATCTGAGCAATCCATTCTTTGTGTTCAGCTTTATCAACTAAAGGAATAAGTTTTGTAAGGACTTCTTTTACATCGCCTACAATACTTGCGTCAGTAGTAATATTTTTGTTGATTTCTGCAGGGTCAATGTCTATGTGAAGAATTTTTGCGCGTTCTGCAAATTTTGAAGCATCTCCGTAAACTCTGTCACTAAAACGGGCGCCAATTGCAATTACAAGATCGCTTTCGGTAATTCCCATATTGCTGGCGTAAGTTCCGTGCATTCCAACCATCCAGGTACAAAGCGGATTGTCTGACGGGAAAGAATCGCGGGCCATTAAACTTTCGCTTACCGGAATTTGAGCTTTTGTAGCAAATTCCAAAAGTTCACTTTCTGCGCCAGAAATTTTTACGCCACCGCCCGCATAAATTATAGGACGCTTTGATTCATTAATCATTTTTGCGGCAATTTTTATATCTTCTTCGTTAAGAGTCGGCTTTGAAACTGCACGACGGAAAGTGTTGTGCGAAAGAGTTTTTAACGCAAGGCTGTCTGGGTCAGAAGACGGTTCAAATTCGTACATATTGTTCAGGGCAGTTACGTCCTTTAAAATGTCAATTAAAACAGGTCCCGGTCGTCCTGAACGTGCAATTAAAAAAGCTTCACGAATAGTCTGCGCCAAATCTTTTATGTCTTTTACAAGAAAATTATGCTTTGTTATAGGCATAGTAACGCCAGTAATGTCAATTTCCTGGAACGAATCGCGACCCAAAAGCGACTTTCCAACGTTGCAGGTAATGGCAACAATCGGAATGGAATCCATATAAGCAGTGGCAATTCCTGTAACCAAATTTGTAGCTCCCGGACCAGAAGTTGCCATACAAACCCCAACTTTACCACTGGCACGTGCATAACCGTCAGCAGCGTGACTTGCACCCTGTTCGTGAGCGGTTAAAATATGTGTAATTCTTCCGGAATTTTTGTAAAGTTCATCGTAGATATTTAAAATACATCCTCCCGGATATCCAAAAACCGTATCTACGCCCTGTTCAATCAAACATTCAATTACAATCTGAGAACCGTTAATTAACATTTTTTCCTCGCTTTGCAAAAAATACTTTTCCCAAAAGAATAATGAATTTTAGCCTTGTACTCAAGTTATGGAATTTTGCGGATTTTTGTTTGGAGCAAATTTTACTACTTGCGACCAGGCTTTCGTGGCTTGCTGCCGCGCGGTATTTTTAGCATTCTGCTAAAAACACTTGCCTTCGGCAACCACTACAGTCTGGGCTAGGCATTTGTACAAGAACGAAAATTTTTTTTTTACTTGCGGGAATTTTTGGTTAAGCTAAATTTCGAGTTTGTTACAATTAATCATTTAAGCGCCGATTGAGAGAGTCAAAATCAAGCGGTAGTTACTTACAAATGGTGGTTTCGACAGGCTCAACCACCGGGTCTTGCATTTTTTCTACACCTTTTTTGTAAATTTCTAATTAAAACTCGAAATTTGACCTGTTAAGAAATTGATTTTTTCTTAACAAAAAGACCTCAACAATTTTCTTGTAAATTAAAAACAAAAAAGATATAGTTAGCGGCAGCAAACTTTACGGAGTAATTCTTTATGATGATTGATAAGCGGCTTTTAAATGCTGTTCCAGAATCAAAAAAATGGGTCTTTATTACAGTTCTTTTAAAATGGATTATGCTAGTTTCAAACGCAGTTTTAATATTTTCAGTTTCGCACATAATCAGCACAAAGGCAGAAGAACTTTTACTTCCTTGCATTGCAATCACAGTCAGCCTAGTTATAAGCTTTTTGGCAAATCAGTTTGCTTCAATTACAAGTTTCAAATCCAGTTCTCAGGTAAAAAAAACTTTGCGCTCAATGATTTACGAAAAACTTCTTGCGCTCGGCACTGAATATCAGGAACACGCAGAAACTGCAAAAATCGTTCAGCTGGCGGTAGAAGGCGTTGAACAGCTTGAAGTGTGGTTTGGTCAGTATTTGCCTCAGTTTTTTTACAGTATGATTGCTGCCGTTACGAGTTTTACAATCATCGCATTTATGGATTTAAAAATGGCGGTAATTCTTTTAGTGTGCGTGCCTCTCATTCCACTGGCAATTGTGGCGGTTCAAAAAATTGCAAAAAGAATCCTCAAAAATTACTGGTCGCAGTACGCAAATCTTGCAGATAATTTTCTGGAAAACTTGCAGGGACTTACAACTCTTGAAATTTACGGTGCGGACGATTTTAAACAGTCAGAAATGAGCAGTCAGGCAGAACATTTTAGAAAAGTTACAATGAAAGTGCTTTCAATGCAGTTAAATTCAATCATCATTATGGATATGGTGGCTTACGGTGGCGCGGGGCTTGGAATTGCAGCAGCGGCGGCGGATTTTATTGCAGGAAATTTGAGTCTTTCTTCGGCAATTGCGTGCATTTTGCTTTCTGCGGATTTTTTTATTCCGCTAAGAAGACTGGGAAGTTATTTTCATACGGCAATGAACGGCGCTACGGCAAGCAATAATATTTTTGAATTTTTAAATACT
>CAZXCR010000096.1:3412-6552 GCA_964639315.1 uncultured Treponema sp.
TCTGAAAGTAAAAATGAAATTCTTTTTGAATCAAAAAATCTTTCGTACAAATTCGCTGAACGCACGGTTTTAAAAAACGCAAATCTTCAGATTTTAAAAGGTTCGTACACAGCCTTTGTGGGAAAAAGCGACAGTGGAAAATCAACTACGGCAAAAATCATTGCGGGAATAAACGCTTCGTATTTTGGAAGTGCAAAAATTGCCGGAACTGAACTTTCTGAAATTTCAAGAAAATCGCTTTACAAAAACTGCTCGTACATTAGCCACCGCGACTGGATTTTTAAAGGCAGCGTAAAAGACACTCTGCTCGAAGGAAATCCAAATGCCAGCGAAGAAAAAATGTGGCAGGTTTTAGACCAGGTTCAGCTCAGTTCATTTTTAAAAGAAAACGGCGGACTTGAAACTCAAATTGAAGAAAATGCGGCAAATCTTTCTGGCGGACAAAAGCAGCGGCTTTCAATTGCAAGGGCACTGCTTCACGATGCGGAAATTATGATTTTTGACGAAGCTACTTCAAACATTGACGTAGAAAGTGAAAAGGCAATTCTTAAACTTCTGCACGATTTGAAGGGCAAAAAAACGGTCATTATGATAAGTCATCGAAAAGAAAACTGCACTGGTGCTGACAAAATTTATTTTTTTGAAAACGGAAACTGCAGTTCTGAAAACGCTGAACTTCAGTCAGAAAACGCCAAATTTCAGTCTGCAAACGGAAACTGCTCTCAAACAGAAAATTCAAATCAATCTGGAGAAAACAAATGAAAACTTTACTTAAACTTTCAAAATTAATTTCATCACTTTTTCCGGTAATGATTCTTTCAATTTTGTTCGGAACTGCCGGTCATCTTTGCGCCATTTCAATTCCTGTTTTAGGTTCGGTTGCGCTTGTAGAAAAATTCAGCGTATGGTTTTTAATTCTGATTGGAATTGCGCGCGGAATTCTTCACTACATTGAACAGTACTGCAATCATTTTATTGCTTTTTCAATTCTGGCAAAAATTCGCACTAAAGTTTTTGCAAAACTCCGGGAATTAGGGCCGGCAAAACTCGAAGGTAAGGAGAAAGGCAATCTTATTTCGCTCATTACAAGCGACATTGAACTTTTGGAAGTTTTTTACGCGCACACAGTTTCGCCAGTTTTTATTGCGCTTTTTACAGGCATCTGTATGACGGTTTTCTTCTGGCACTTTAACTGGATTCTGGCAGTTTTGGCACTGGCATTTTACCTTATTGTTGCTGCCGGAGTTCCTGCGATTGTAAACAAAAAAGCCGTTCAGCACGGAACAGAATACCGCGCCCGCTTTGCTTCAATGAATTCTTTTATGCTCGACTGCCTGCGCGGAATTAATCAGAGCATTTTGTACGGCAACGGAAACAAAAAACTTGAATCAATAAAATCAAAAAGCGACAATCTTGCTCAAAGCAGAAAAAAAATGGCAGTTAACGAAGGATTTACTGCGGCACTTTCAGGAATTTTTGTGGTACTCGCTTCCCTTTGTATGCTGGCAGTTTCTATGCTTCTTTACAAAAACGGCGCGGTAGAATTTGGCGCGGTTGTAATCTGCACAACTGCAATGTTTTCTTCGTTCGGACCGTCTCTTGCGGTTGCAGCGCTTGGCAGTTCTCTTTCTGGCACCATAGCGAGCGGAAACCGCGTTCTTGCACTTTTAGCTGAAAAACCTGTAACAAAAACTGTATCTAACGGAGTAAACACTGATTTTTCTGGCGCTGAAGGAAAAAATATCTGCTTTAAATATCCGTCAGCAAACGAAAAGTCACTAAACAGAAAGTCAGTAAACGGGAAATCACTAAACGAAAATTCAGAAACAGAAAATATTTTGCAGGATGTAAATATTCAGTTCCCTAAGGGAAAAATAATCGGAATTCAGGGAAAAAGCGGCAGCGGAAAATCAACTCTCTTAAAAC
The DNA here is from genome assembly GCA_964639315.1 of uncultured Treponema sp. Classification (GTDB taxonomy): domain Bacteria; phylum Spirochaetota; class Spirochaetia; order Treponematales; family Treponemataceae; genus Treponema_D. The sequence continues at coordinate 5,339 of CAZXCR010000096.1, forward strand.
TTTTTATGCACTTTTGGGAAGCAGATTCAGGAAGCGTAAATATTTCTGAAATTCCAGTAGAAAAAATCAACACATCTTGCCTTAGAAAAATCGAAAGTTACGTAACGCAAGAAACAGTCCTCTTCCACGACACAATCGAAAACAACCTTCGCATTGCAAAACTCGACGCTACGGCAGAAGAAATTCAGCAGGCGTGTAAAAAAGCTGAACTCCACGATTTTATAATGAGTCTTCCAAAGCAGTATCAAACTCAGGTAGCGGAACTAGGCGACAATTTTTCTGGCGGAGAAAGGCAGCGGCTGGGACTTGCGCGGGCGTTTCTTCACAAAAGCGACTTTCTCTTGCTTGACGAGCCCACAAGCAATTTGGACAGTTACAACGAAGAAAAAATTATGGACAGTGTAAAAAAAGAAAGCGAAGGAAAAACCGTAGTAATTGTTTCGCACAGGGATTCCACCTTCGTTCACGCAGATAAAATTTTTAAACTCGAATCGGGAAGAAATTCATAATGAAAAAGAATTTAACAATTGAAGAAAAGCGCGCCGATGAACAGAAAACCGTAACTCTTATGATTCAGCTTTACTGCCACGTAAAACACAAGCAAAAAAAAGCGATGAAAGCCCCGGAATTTATGTGCAGCGAATGCAAGGAACTTTCAGAATACGTAAATCAGCGGGTGTGGCACTGCCCTTTTACGCAAACAAAAACCTTCTGTTCAAACTGCCCCGTGCACTGTTACAAACCAGAAAAAAGGCAGCAAATAAAAAACGTAATGCGATTTTCGGGTCCGCTAATGATTTTTTATCATCCAGTAAAGGCAATACGGCACGTAACAAGCACAATCAAAGAAAAGAAAAATTTAAAAAAGAACGCAAAGAAATCTTAGGAACTTTTAGAGAAGCCATTAGTCTTGCTTTTGACTTTGATTCCAATCCTCTTTTTTCATATATTCAACTTTGATTTTACCGTCGGCTTCATTCAAGTTTACAACCGCAAAGTCATTGTAATTTTGAATAAGCCAGTCGTCATATTCAGTCCAGTTCGGAAATTCTTTCGTAATATTTTCCATTTTTTTTATTTTTTCCTTTTTTGGAGCACATTTTACTACTTGCGACCAGGCTTTCGTGGCTTGCTGTCGCGCGGTATTTTTAGCCTTCTGCTAAAAACACTTGCCTTCGGCAACCACTACAGTCTGGGCTAGGCATTTGTACAAG
>CAZXCR010000097.1:0-6481 GCA_964639315.1 uncultured Treponema sp.
CAAGAAAACTCGGGAAGCAGACGTAAGGCTGCGACAAACTCGACGAGTAAAATGCCTTTGGCATTTTACTCAACTATCGGGGCTAGGCTTGGCTAGCTATATTTTGTAAATTTCTGATTAAAACTCGAAATTTGCCTAAACAAAAAATCTGGTAAAAATTTTAAACTGCTTGACTAAAATTTTTATCAGTTATATAAATAAATCATATTAAACCACTAGGAAAATAGGAAATAGGGGGCAAGTATGAAAAAACTTATCGCATTGGCAGCTGCATCAGTTTTAGCAGCATCAGTTTTTGCAGAGGATTTAGTTACTTTAAAAGTTGGAGCAACTCCAGAACCTCACGCAAATATCCTTAATCTTGTAAAAGATCAGCTTAAGGCAGAAGGAATTGACCTACAAGTTGTTGAGTTTACAGATTATGTTACGCCTAACGAAGCCGTAGAATCTGGCGACATTGATGCAAATTATTTTCAGCATCTTCCTTATCTTGAATCTTTCAACAAAGAAAAAGGAACTCATCTTGTAAATGCAGGTGGAATTCACATTGAACCAATGGCAATTTATTCAAAAAAAATAACTGATTTGAAGCAGCTCAAAAAGAAGGCTAGAGTTGCAATTCCAAATGACCCTACAAATGAAGGACGTGCGCTCTTAATTCTTGACGCTGCAGGTCTTATTGAACTCGACAAGTCAGCAGGAATTACAGCTACAACAGTTGATATTAAAAAGAATCCGCTCAAACTTAAATTTGTTGAACTTGAAGCAGCAAGTCTTCCACGCACAATTAATGATGTTGACGCAGCGGTAATCAACGGAAACTATGCAATTCCAGCGGGACTAAAAGCTTCTACAGACGGACTTTATGTAGAAGGCGCATCTTCTCCGTACGTGAATGTAATTGCAGTAAAAGCCGGACGCGAAAATGACGACGCAATCAAGGCACTTGTAAAAGCGCTCCAGTCAGATACTGTAAAAAACTGGGTTGCAGAAAAATATCCTAACGGCGAAGTTGTTACGGTTTTCTAAAAATTCTTTTTTTCAGGCTGCCTGATTTGGCGGCCTTTTTTGTTTACTGACAAAATCTTTTTAAAAAGCTAAAATCTACTAAAATCAAAAATCCAAAATCAAAAATCAAAAAATATGAGGAAAATATGAATATTGCGGTTTTAGTAAGTGGCGGCGGTACAAATCTTCAGTCTTTAATTGACTACGAAAAATCAACAAAAAACTGTCCTTACCACATAGTTCTTGTTGTTTCGAATACAAAATTTGCTTATGCCCTAGAAAGAGCAAAGTCAGCAGAAATTCCGTATTTTGTAAGAAGTCCTTTTAGCGTACTTGGAAAAGAAGCGGCGCAAACTGCGGACAGGGACACAAAGCGCATTGCCGTAAGCGATTCAATTCTGGAACTTTGCAAGGAATACAAGGTAGAAGCAATTGTTCTTGCAGGATACCTTTCAGTTTTGGGCGGAAAAATTCTTGATGAATACAAAAATAAAATTTTGAATCTGCATCCGGCTCTTCTTCCAAAATTTGGTGGAGTTGGAATGTGGGGACACAATGTTCACGAAGCGGTTTTAAAGTCCGGAGAAAAAGAAAGCGGCTGTACAATTCATTTTGTTGATTCTGGCTGCGATACTGGAAAAATTATTGTGCAAAAAAAAGTTCCTGTTTTGCCAGGCGATACTCCAGATTCCCTCTACGAACGCATTGCCCCAAAAGAACACGAAGCGATTGTAGAAGGCGTTTGTCTTCTTGCGCTGGGTAAAGTGTAAAGGGCGTTTTGTAAAAAAAACTGATTATTCCGCTGCCATAACATAACTTGCTTTTGGCATAGCAGTAATTTCTACACGGCGGTTTTGCGCTCTTCCTTCGGGAGTTGAATTGTCTGCAATAGGGTGAGTTCCGCCGTATCCTCTGTAGGTAAAAAGATTTTTATCAACTCCGTATTCTACAAGCAGTTCAATTATGCTCTTTGCCCTTTCTATACTAAGCTGCATTTGTCCGGTAGGCTTTTTTACATCAGCAGTGTGACCTTCAACTAAAATTGTAAATTCTCCGTTCGCAGTAAGTTTTATAAGCGATTTTGCAATCTCCTGGATTCGCGGCTTTTCTTCGGGCAAAAGTTCTGCACTGTCGGCAATAAAATTTAAGTTCTGCATTGTAATGGAAATTCCAGTAGGTCCTTCTTTTAAGATTGTGTCGGGAATTTTATTTTCGTAAAAATATTTTTGCATTTCGCGGTAAGCCAAAAAATACCTTTTGTTTCTGAGCGGCGCACTTACTTTGTGAACCAGCGTTTCTTCATCAAGAAGAATTACAATTTTTCCCTGCTGCAAAAGTTCAAGATTTCCTTTTACCGAAGTAATTTTTAGCCAGTCATTTTCTGAAATAACAGGGTCAACTCTGTTTACACCAAAAATTTTTTTCGCCGTAATCCAAAGCGGATCTTTTCCCACACGCTCTTCGTAATTTTCAATCAGCGGACTTGAAGAATACAGAACAATCCCTTTTTCTCTTGCAATTTGCGGATTGACCATATTTTTTTCGTAAATAAGGTCCATATTTTCATTCCAGATTTTTGGGAAGATGCAAGGTTCCGCTCTACTCGAAATAAATTCGCCGTGAACCGGAAGAATTCCGCGCGCATCAATAATAATTCCTGTGTACTTTCTTGACGCGGTTTTCTGAATTGGAATTTGCTGAGTGTAAGTGCTGCGGTGCTTTACAAGAAGAGCGCCAATTTCCTTTAAATCGATTGTATGGTTTGTAAGAAGTTTTTTGCCGCCTTCATAAAAAACTGGCGCTCTTTGCTGGCTTTGGTCAATAATGCGCGTAAACTGTTCCAAAGTTAAAGTGCCGTCCAAAATCAGCGAGTTAAGAGTATTTGTGCTGTCAACGTAAACTGAAAGCAGCGGATCTTTTACAAGTACGGGCAGTTCCATTTGTATTTTATTCACCGAAGTTGCTTTTCCGCTTGGCATTGGAATTCCAGATTTTTTTACGTCGAGGCTTATGTCTGAAGTAAAGGTGTTTTTTGACCAGTTTATTGTACTTGTTGAGGTGATTACAGAATTTTCTATTTCAGCGTGGCCGTTTTTGTTTGCCATAAAATCTGCGTATTCTTCGTCAGTTAAATTTACTGAATTTAATGAACTTGAAACGTCCTGCGCCCAAAAAATTGAAGCTGAAAAAAATAAAATTCCTGCAAAAACTAAAGTTCTTTTCATTTTTTTTCCCGTAAAAGCCTAAAATAAAAGATTAAAATTCGAGTTTGTCGCAAATTTTACTTACTTGGAGCAAACTTTTTTTGCTGCCACAAATTTTTTTACGTTCCGGCTGTTACTGACAAAATTTTCGCTTTAAGAAAAAATTCTTTTCTTAACAAAAAAAAATCTGCGAGTTTTGGAACAAAACTCGTTAGCAACCGCAGGTTGCGACTTTTCGCGGTTTCATTCAAAAACTGCGTTTTTGAACGCTTCGCGCCGCTACAATCGGGGCTAGGATTTCTTACCTTTTTTATCAGATGCCCTAAACTCGAAATTCAACCTAAAAGCTTTCTGCTCTTTAAATGTCGGATTTTTTAACCTTGCTCTTTAGTTTTAGAAATGATTGCGGTTTTTTTTGTTAAGCGCCAATTGAGAGAGTCGAAATCAAGCGACTATTACTGATAAAATTTTCTGTTAATAAAAAACCATTCCTTAACTGAAAAATTCCGTCAGTAACTCTCGCGCGTGTAATGTAGAAGATATTTGCTTAACTGAAAAATCCCGTCAGTAACACTCGCAAACTTCACAAAAATGCTTATAAATCCTTATTTTATCTCATAAATTATATATTCTTTTTTTTAGATTTAATATAAACTCGGAAAGTTGTTTTTTTCACAAAGCAGCAAAAGGAAAAAGAGGGTTTTATGTTTAACGAAGGAAATGAAAAATCATTTGAATTAACAAAAAGTGCGATTAATGAAAGTTTAAAAAATAAATCAGAGGAATTAAAGCTTAAGGCAGAAAATGCAAAACAGGCTGCAAAAATGAACGGCAATATGGTTCGCTTTGTAATAATTTGTCTTATTTTGGGAATTTTGATTTATTCAGCATCAATTATTGTTGCAATGTATTCTTCTGTAAATATTCAGATGCGCAATATTTACAAAAATGAACTTGTTCAGCACAAAGAAATTGCGTTAAAAGAAGTAAAAACTGTTCAGGACAATCTAAAAAATGCAGTTTCTGTGGCAAGAGGACTTTACGAATTTGAATATAACAAGGGCGGCGAAAATTTAGACTACGTTGAATCCCTTTGCAACAGCACAGTTATGATGTTTGGAATTCATTCAATTTGTTTTTACAACGCAAAGGGCGAGCAAATTTCTCCAGTCTCTTACGGAAAATTTGATAAGGCAGAAGATATGGTCAAAAAAGTGCTGTACGGTTCAAGTAAAAATTCCCTTATTTTTACAGACGGCTATGTTTACGCACTGAGCGCAGTTCCTGTAAAAAGCAGAGGAAAGGTTGTTGGCGCAATTGTTGGAAGAATGAAAGCCTGCGACAATGCTTACGTTCAAAAGCTTTCTGAATACACAAATTGCGCAGTTACCGTTTTTGATGGCGAGCGGCGAATGTACACTTCAATTCCAGGTATGCAGGGAACAAAAATTGCTGACAAAAAAGTCATTGATGCTGCAAAGTCTGGAAAAGAAACGCTTTATCTTACAAAAATAAATAACACTGCTTACGTTGCATATTATTTTCCGCTCATTGATTCAGGAAAAAGATGCCTTACAACAGTGTTTATTGGAAAAACCGTAAATGACATAAAAAGTTTGGCGCTTGATCTTTTTGTAAAAGTTTTTGCCCTTACGATTGTTCTAACAACAATTATTCTTGTGCTGATTATTCGGCTTCTTTACACAAAAATTTATAAACCAGTGCACACAATCTGCTCTGCTGTAGAAAATCTTTCTTCCGGAGACGCAGATCTTACGGTTCGCATTCCGGTAAAAGGTAAAGATGAATTTGCTCGTCTTGCATTCGACGTAAACGCATTTATTGAACTTTTGCAAAAAATTGTTAGCGACCTTAACAAAACGCAGCTTTCTCTTACGGAAGTAGGCCAAAGTCTTGGAGCAAACGCGCAGCAGTCCGCAAGTGCAACTTCGCAAATTCTTGCAAACATAAACGGAGTGCGCTCACAGTCAGAACAGCAGAACAAGGCGGTAGAAAATACTTCGTCAGTTCTGGAAAAAACCTCTTCAGAAGTTCATTCTCTGGAATCCTTTATTGAAGACCAAACGGCAGCGATTGTAGAAAGTTCTGCGGCTATTGAAGAAATGCTCAGCAACATTAATTCCGTTTCAAATTCAGTAAAGAAAATGGCAGAAAGCTTCTCTGAACTTGGCGGCACAGTTTCTTACAGCAAAGAAAAACTTGTAAATGTTGACCAGAAAGTAAACGAAATTCTTGAACAGTCGGCAATGCTTGTGCAGGCAAACCAAATTATTTCTCAAATCGCAAGCCAAACGAATCTTCTTGCAATGAATGCGGCTATTGAGGCAGCTCACGCAGGCGAGGCAGGCAAGGGATTTGCTGTTGTTGCTGACGAAATCCGAAAACTCGCAGAAACTTCTGCAGTTCAGTCAAAAAGAATTGCGTCGGAACTTAAGGGAATTTCTTCTTCAATTACTCAGGTGGTTGAGCTTTCAAAAAATTCACAGAGTGCATTTGGCAACATTGTTACAAAACTCGATTCTACAGACACAATTATTCGCGAAATTGACAACGCAATGTCTGAGCAGGAAAATGCGTCAAAGCAGATTTTTGCGGCCTTAGGTGACATAAAAAATCAGTCTGTGCAGGTAAAAGACAAGTCAACTCTTATGGGAAATGATGTTGACCAGGTTCTTAACAATATGAATACGGTTTCTCAAATTTCCACAGTGATTCTTGACAGTATGGACGAAATGACTTCCGGTGCCCAGCAAATAAATGGCGCTTCCCAGAATGTAAGCGATATGGCGCTCTTAACTCAAAAAAATATTAGCGCAATGAAAAATCAGTTGGATCAGTTCAGAGTGTGATTTTTTTATTTTATTTGTTATGAAAAGGTTTTCGTAGTGAAGTGGAAATTTTAGGGGGAATTGAGGGATTTTTGGAGCAAATTCCGGTGGTAACGCGCTGTCCAGGGCTACGGCTTCTCGCCTCGGTGCTACGCACGGCGCTTCGCGCCCCCTTCCCATCGCGGCTAGGATTTTTTTTCTTAACAAAAAATTTTGTCAGTAACACACGCCGTGTAATGTAAAAGTTTTTTTTCTTAACAAGAAAGACCGCGAGTTTTCGAAGAAAACTCGCTAAGTAACCGCAGGTTGCGACTCATTCCGGACTCGAGCCGGAATCTGTAAAATAAAAAAAATAGTAACTATTTCACCTAAAATCCCAGACAGAAATCTGAATTACCTGCAAATGCGGCTTTGACCGCT
>CAZXCR010000098.1:0-6476 GCA_964639315.1 uncultured Treponema sp.
CTCCCAGCGACTTTTGTCAACTTCGCCAAAACAAATTTCTGGATACCCCTGACACAGCCAAAAATCTCCGCTCGCAAAAGACTTTCCAAAACCTTCAGCATCAAATTTTACAAGATTCGGCTTCCATTCGTTAATAACTTTTTGAGTTGCCTCATCAAGTTCTTTTTCATTAGTTGTATTTAAATCGTAGCCTAAGCTTACCAAAGCACAGCCCAAAACTTCTCTTTGCTCGTCCATCATCGTAGCGTGACCAGCAAACTGCGGATCAGAAAAAATTTCGTAACTTCTTTCATAGTTTGGATTTGTAACCTTTGTTTTGTTTACAATAATTCCAGTTGCGCTAAGAGCGTAAGGAACGCAGTATTCCATATTCGAATCAAAATCAATCATTTCAAGAACCACAGGATTTATTTTGCTCCTGTTAGTAAATTTACTCTGATCAAGTTTCTGAATCATACCCTGCTTAATCATAATCGAAACAAAATCGTTAGACGGAATTACAATGTCGTAGCCTTTAGCCCCCGCACGAAGTTTTGCATACATTTCGTCGCAAGTAGAATAGCTGTCGATTTTAACCTTACAGTTAAATTCCTGTTCAAACTTAGAAACAACCTCGTCTGGCGTGTAGTAAGTCCAGTTGTAAAGATACAAAGTCCTGTCATTTTTTTTAGAACATCCGGCCAGCGAAAAAATAGAAGCGCAAAGAAGAGCCGCTCCAAGAATTTTGGTGAAGTTTTTCATACGAATACTCCAGATAAAATTTTTTTTGTGTTTTGTGAACACCCCATATTTGGCAAACCAAACTAGTTTGCTTTAGTTTTCTCACAACAGCAGAGCACCAACGGCGAGTACAGTGTGAAAGTTGTGTAAATATAACATTTTTTGAAAAAAATAAAATCTTTTTTTTTGTTTTTTTTCTGGAGCAAACTTTTCTTCCCGCCAAAAATTTTTCTTACGTTCCGGCTGAAAATTTTTTTACAAAACCCGCTGTCCGCGGTTCCGTACGCACTTCGTGCTATCTCCATTCTTCCGCTTGCGCTCCAGAACGCGCTTCGCGCGCCGCTACCATCGGGGCTAGGTTTTCTTAGCCAAAGCCGCAAGCTTCGCTTGCTCTGCAAGTTTTGTGCCAAAACTTGCATGCTCCGATTGTTAAGCCCCGTCGCCTGTTACCAACAAAATTTCCTGTTCTACAAAAATCTATTTTTTAACAAAAAAAATAGATTTTTAACCAAAAAATCCAATTATGAATAAGAAAAATTTGTTTTTTGTTGCGGTTTGTTACACTTTATTGAAATTTATTAAAAATTTCATAATAATCATTGTTATGAAAAAAAACGAATCAGATAAAGTTGAACTTGAAACAAGTGCTGAAACTTCAAAAGACGATGAAATTTCTTTAATTGACTTGCTTGCAGTTATTTGGAACCGCAAATGGATTGTAATTGGACTTACAGTTTTTGCTGCAATTTTTTCGCTAGTTTTTTCTATTATATCAATTGTTCTTCCTCCAGAAAAATCATATCTTCCAAATAAATATACTCCAAAAGCACAAATGCTTATAAACAACAGCGATTCTTCTTCCAGTTCCTTGTCTGGAACTCTTGCGAGCGTAAGTGCTTTGGCTGGCATCAATTTAAATACTTCCGGCGGAATTTCTTACAGCGAACTTGCAAAATATCTTGTAAATTCAAATACAGTTTTGGATTCCGTGGTTAAGAAATATAATTTCATCGAAGAATGGGAAATCAAAAAATCACCTAAAACCGACAGCCGCAAAATGTTGCAAAAAAAACTTACCTGCGATTTTGACGATGATTCAGGAATTTTTACAGTAAGTTTCACAGATACTGACCCTGTTCTTGCCCAATCAGTTGTAAATTATGTTGTGGAATTTTTGGAGCAGCGTTTTAAAGATTTGGGAGTGAACAAAAACGAAGTTCAAAAAACAAATCTTGAAGAAAACATAAATGCCGCTTACAACCAAATTGTTATTTTGCAAAAGCAAATTCGAGAGATTGAATCTTCTGTAAGCAATGTTTATTCGCCAAATGCAGCGCCTTCTATTATGATGGACACAAGTCTTATTAAAATGGAACTTTCTGTTCAAGAAGAAGTTTACAAGCAGCTTAAGGCGCAGTACGAAACTTTAAAAATCACAATGGCAAGCGAACAGCCTATTTTTCAAATTCTGGAATACGCTGAAGTTCCAGACAGCAAATCTGGTCCAAGTCGTGGCAAACTTTGCATCATAATCACTTTTGCAGCTTTCTTTGTTTCGATTTTTATTGTTTTTACGCTTAATGCAATTTCCAATATGAAAAAAGATCCTGAAGTAGTGCAGAAATTTAAAGGAAAAAATCTATGAAAAGAAAAATACTTTTTGTTTTTTTAGCCTTAAGTTTTTCGGTTTCTGAATTTTTAGCAGCACAGAATTTGCTTAGTTCTTCATTAAGTTCTCAGCATTTAAAAAATTCAGATAGTTCAAAATCTTCTTATCAAACTCGTTCTTGGGACGAAGATGAGGACGAAAATGAAAAAAATGTTTCTGAGAAAGATGAACTTGGCGACTTAAGTTTTTCGGCTTCAGCTCAGGAAGCAATGTCAAATCCAGATTACCTTGTTACTGCTGGCGATATTTACAGCTTAACTTATGCCGCAAATGGAACTGCAGTTTCCTACACAATCGTAGTTGATTCAACATATAAAATCCGTGTTTCAAATTTGGCTATTTTAGATGCTGCCGGTAAATCTTATGCTACATTAAAAAAGCAGGTGGAAGAAATTGTATCAAAAAACTATCCGCTTAGTGGCGCGCAATTTGTTTTAACAACTCCAGCTTTGTACAAAATTGTAGTGAATGGCGAAGTAAAAAAAACTGTAGAACGTTCTGTTTGGGCTTTAACGCGACTTTCGCAGGTTGTTGATGGCACTACAACAGATTATTCTTCTTTGCGTAATATCAGCGTAAGTTCAGCAAATGGCAAAAAAAAGACTTACGATTTATTTAAGGCAGACCGGGACGGCGACTTAAGCGAAAATCCTTATTTGCGCCCGGGAGATGTTATTACGGTAAACAGAATTTCCAGAGTTGCAAGCATTTCGGGCAGTGTAGAGCGGCCGGGTACTTACGAACTTTTGGACGGAGAAAATTTAAAAGAACTTGTAGAATATTATGGCGGCGGTTTTACTGAACTTGCAGATACAAGAAGCATTGAACTTACACGGTTTTTAAACAACGGCGAAGGTTTGAAAAGCGGTCAAAAAATTTATCTTAGCAAAACTGATTTTGATTCGGACTACGAACTTAAATCTTACGATTCTGTTTTTATTTATTCATATGAACTTCTTAAGCCGGTCATATTTGTGGAAGGTGCAGTTGACGTTAATTCTGATGTAAACCTTGAAGGTTCTGCAAGAAGAATTTTGTCTTTTGAATACGGAACTGACTACGTTTACTTGATTAGAAATAATTCTATTCTTTTTACTTCTTCAATTGCTGACAGAAAAAATGCCTATGTTATCCGCGCAGGAAAAACAATTCCGCTTGATATTGATGAAATTCTTTTCAATGCGAATTCAAATTTGCAGTTAAAAGTTGAACCTAATGACACAATCATTGTTCCTTTTAGACAGTTTTTTGTTACAGTTTCAGGCGCTGTAAATAATCCGGGACGTTTTCCGTACATTCCAGATAGAAAGGCGGATTATTACGTTGGACTTGCCGGCGGATTCAACAAGGAAAAAAATTCTGGCAACAAAATGAAAATTGTTGATATAAGTGGTAACAAACTTTCTGAATCTGATTTTATACTTCCTGAATCAATGATTACTGTGGAATCAAATTCTTTTACTTACTACTTTAACCGCTACTCTGGCGTTATAACAACTGTAGCGTCACTTATAACAACAACAATTTCTGTAATTACCGTGGTGAATGCAAACTGGTAAAGGGAGCTTTTGTACGGTGGTTGGGTTTGTATGCTAAAAATTTTTGGTAATAATGCTTAGCCCCGATTGTAGCGGCGCGAAGCGTTCCGGAGCGAAGCGGAGGAATAGAACCGTGAAAGTCGCAAGCTTACGCTTGCTAACAAGTTTGTCGCAAGCGACAAACTTGCGGTCTTTTTGTTAAGAAAAAATCTGTTTCTTTACAAAATAATTTTACGGGTTTCGCTTGCCGAAACTTGGGACGCAACTGCAAGGTTGTGGCAAATTCGCTCCAACTTTAAAAAGTTGAATTGGGAGAATAGAAAATGCTATAATTTTTTGGCAAAAAATTGTTCGTAAAAAAGTAGCATTTCCTCTTGCAAAAAAAATGCGGGGGGGGGAATAAAAACTTGTTTCTTATGAAAAATATCTTTATTTTTACAACGATTGGATTTTTGGTTTCGTTTATTTCTATGCCGTTGATTATGAAGCTGTGCAAAAAGTACAGTGTTTATGATTATACAGATGAGCGGAAAATTCATTCTGGAAATATTTCGCGTCTTGGCGGTATAGGAATTTTAGCTGGATTTTTTGTTTCAGCAATTCTTTTTTTAATTTTTACTGACGGCATTGACTTTTGGAGAACCTTTCCTCTTTTTGTTGCCGGAGCAATTATTTTTACCTTTGGTTTTATTGATGACTTAAAAAATCTTCCTGCTTTCGTAAAACTTATTTTTCAAGTTCTGGCGGTTTTAATAGTTACAATTTCAGAATTTCGTTTTAAGCAAATTTTTGGCTGGATTCTTCCAACTCCTTTAAGTTTCGTTTTAACTTTCGCCTGGATTTTGGGAGTTATAAATGCTTACAATTTGATTGACGGTTTGGACGGACTTTGCGGGTCTTTAAGTTTTACAACGGTCATTACACTGGGAGTTTTGTATTCCCTTTCAAACAGTATGGAAGCCGGCGTTTGTTTTTGTTTAGCAGGTGCAATTCTGGGATTTTTGTGCTTTAACTGGCCACCAGCAAAAATTTTTATGGGCGATGCCGGAAGTCAATTTTTGGGCTTTATGATTGCCATTCTTCCGCTTTATACTTCAGGCGATTCTTTTGAATACAATAAATTTTTTATTATGATTGTGCTTACATCTTTCCCTGTTTTTGACACAATTGCTGCAATTTGGAGAAGACTGCGCGAACACAGACCGGTTATGTCTCCGGATTCGTCACATTTGCATCACAAACTTTTGCATTTGGGATTTTCAAAGTGGAGCGCGCTGTACGTTGTTTTGCTTTTTCAGATAATAGACTGTGTTGCGGTTATTGTTTCGCAATTTGTTGAAGAAAAGGCTTGCATAATTTTGTTGGGCACAACAATTTTGTTTATGATAGTTTTCTTTTCGATTATTCATTATACAAATTATGCTGTGATGAACAAAAATAAAGAGTCAGCAAAACTTGTGGCAAATAAAGATTGCAATCTTGATGCAGAAAATTTGGCTTCAAAAAAATAGATTTTTGTGACTTGTTTGAATTTTAACTTGCGGAGAGCCTAAATGAGCATTTACTGTATTTCTGTGCGGACTGGGCTGGAAGAAAAATTTAAGGAGAGCATTGAACTAGCCGCTGAAAAATCTTTGCAAACTGTACCCGGAATTATTCATCTGTTAAGGAAAAAAATGAAGCTAAAAAACGGCAAGGAATATTTTGAGCAGTTTTTTCCCGGATACGTTTTTCTTGAAACTGATGAAACTGATTTTACAAAATTTCGGTTTTTTAGAAGCGGCAAGGGTTTTTTAAGATTTTTGCCTTCAGATACAGATATTCATCCTTTGGTCAACAACGATTTTGAAATTGTAAGGTCGATTATAAATTACGGAAGCGTGATGGGAATTGTTTCTGTTGAATTTGATGAAAATGACCGCATTGTAATTACAGAGGCCCGTTCAAAAATATGAGCGGCAGGGTAGTTGCTGTAAACAAGCGAAACAAGCGTCTTAACATAAGCCTGGATTTTATGGGCGGTGCAAAAATTGTGGGCTTAAGTTACGAAATTGTAAAGAAAAGTTAGGTTAAAATTGAGTTTGTCGCAAGCTTTATTTATATTTTCAGGCGACGTGGCTTAATCATCGGGCCATGCGAGTTTTTGAACAAAAGTCGCATGGCAAGCGAAGCTTGTGGCTTTTTGTGCGGATTTTATAAGGCTGTATCCAAAGCGGATCTTGGTTCAAGAGCGCAGAAGACCAGCTAGCCATCTTCTTTTTAAGGCGGCGCCTTTTTTTCAAGGCGGTGCCAATGGAGATGCTATGTTCGCGGGATTTTTTGGTTAAGAAAGAATTTTTTGTTTGACAGGAAATTTTATTGGTAACAGCCGCAGCCTGCGGTTGTTTCACGACTTTTCTTGTTAAGAAAAAGATTTTTGTTTGACAGAAAATTTCGTTGGTAACAGCCACAAACCCGCGAATTTTTTGGTTAAGAAGAGAATTTTTTATTAACTAGAAATTTCGTTGGTAACTCGCGCGCGATGAGAGAGTCGTAATTCTACTGGACAC
>CAZXCR010000099.1:0-6461 GCA_964639315.1 uncultured Treponema sp.
TAAGAAAACTCGTGTTGCCCGCGAATGTGGGCATACGTAACCGTAAGGTTGCGGCGAACTCGCTCCAAGTAAGCACGCGCACAAACTCAAGCTTCTTCTTGTATTGAAGAGTCTCTTTTTTGCTTTTTTTCGTCGCGTTCAAGAACAAATCGTATAAAAAAGTCCTCGAGCGTATGCTGCGGCCCCTGAACGTGAAGTCGCTTTCTTGCTCTTGCATTGTCACGGCGCACGGTGTACAAAAGATAAAAGTCTCGGTAGTCAAGGCTTACGTCTGTTTTTATGCGCTCGCCTAAATAAGAACTTACTTCGTCACGCCCAATCGCCTTAACGCCTTTTTCTCTTAAAATCTGTCTTAATTTTAAAATCTGCTCGTAGGAAAGTCCAAACAAAAACTCTTCCATTGCCTGCGAAACTTCGCTGTCTCCAAGCCGGGTTTTTATAAAGTCGCGCCAGTCCTGATCCATTTGAATGCTGACTAAAAGCAGTTCACTTGTTCCCATCATTGTGCCGAATGCAGGCGCCAAAGTTCGTCGTGCGTTCCAAACGTTCTGCAAAACTGGTGCAATATCACTGATTGTTTGGTCGCTCCTGTGTTCCCAAAGAATTATTAGCGAGTAGGCAAGTTGACGCCTTAGTTCCATAGAAAGACTGTCGTCCTTGATTAGATTTAAATAAACGTCTTCTGCCATAAGCGTGAACATCATAGAAATTGTTTCGTTAGAATACTCTTTTACTTCTTTTTCAGACATTCCAGCCTTTGTTCTTGCAAGTTTTGACATTGAATAAAAAGTGTGAATTTTCGAAACCAAAAATCCTTTGCCAAGAATTGCTTTTGACGGCATATGCAGCGTGGTGTCGCCATCGTGCTGGTAGGAAATAATGTTGTCAACTAAGGCTTCTGGAGTTCGCACTGAAGAAGTTGTGTCTATTTTTTCAAGAAGTGATGGGAATCGTGCAATAGCCTGTGCAAGTTTTTCGATATTTGCAAGTCTTTTAGAAACTCGCTCGTAATTTGCCGGTGCTTTTTCTTTTAGAGCCGCCTTGAGCTTATCTACAAGGTCTTGCTGGTGCGGAGTTAAAACAATAATTCCTGTATCAACCGCGTCTTCGCCGCTACCTGAATCTTTGTCCAAAAATTCATCGAGGCTTACCGTTGTAAATTCAAATTTTTTGCCAGATTTGTCAGTTCCTTCAATTTTGTTTGGTTCCGGCGAAACATATTCGTTTATATCTTCAGAAGACAATATTTCTTTGCTTTCAAATTTCTCATTTTCCATAAAACACCCAATTAAAATTAAAACATATTATCATAAAAAACGTAACAGCAAAACAAAAGACTAGTATACAAATTTTTTGTGTGCGAAAAGACTCAACCTGCGGTTGCTTCCCGAGTTTTCTTACGAAAACTTGAGGTCTTTTTGATAAGAATTGTTTTGTTAATGCCCAAAGCTAGCCAAGCTTAGCCCGGATTGGAGCGGCGCGCGAAGCGCGTTCTGGAGCGCAAGCGGAAGAATGAAGGCGAAGCCGCAACCGCGCAAAGCCGGCTTCCTAAAAAATTTTTCAGCCGGGAAGAATAAAAATTTTTGGCAGGAGGGCAAATTCGCTCCAAGTAAGTAAAATTTTTTGCTAAGAAATTAATTTTTTGTAAACAGAAAATTTTGTTAGTAAGCCGCCGAATTTTTCTCTAAACAAAGAATTCTGCCGATATTTTTAGTATGCGGAAGTTTTTTATTTTAGTTTTAATTTTTTTTCTTGCGGGGGCAGAGGTTTTTTGTGAGCAAGCGCAATCTGCTAAAATTGATTCAGAAAATCCTCTTTTAATCGAAGCGCAGGATTTGCTTATTGAGCGCGACAAAACTGACAAAACTGCACTGCATCTTTATATCCGCAAAAAATCTGGAATTGAAAGCCTTATGCTTGCCGAAACTACAAAAGATCCTGACGGCAAAAAAAGCAACTACGCTTATCGTGCGTCTGAATGGAACAGCGTAAATGGCGACGAAAAACGCCTTCTTAACGGAGAAGAACTTAAGTCCGAGTACGCAAAATATTCGCTTGTAAGTTCCACGCCTGTAAAGCACGAAAAATTTGGCGAAGCCTTTCACATTTACATTCCGCACACTTTGATTTACGGCTATCCCTGGACAAGACACGGCACTGTTCAGATTGGAAGGGGAACTTTTGTAAACATAAGGACTTTTTCTAAAAAATACTGCGATTATTCTGGGGAATTTTTTGATAATCCTTTTATGTTCGACTTTTCTGAAAAAAATACAAAACCTAAGGAAAGCGAAAATTTTAGTCTTACAAGTTCTTTTAGTCTCGAAGCTGCGCAAAAATTCAGTGAAATTGCAAAAAATGGCGGAGGAATTTTGCGGTATTGTGACGGCGGAAAATCCTTAACAAAAGATTTGCTTGATTCCTTTGCTGATTTGGACGGCGAAAAAAAAGTTGATGTGGTTTTTGCAATCGATACAACCGGCAGTATGAAAGATGACCTTGAAATTTTAAAAAATGAATGGATTTTTAAGTTTACCAATCAGCTTGAAAATTTTGATGATTTTAGAATTGCTCTTCTTTTTTACCGCGACTACAACGACAGCTACAATTACAAGGGAATGCCCGTAAGATATTTTGCGTTTACAAATAAAATTTCTGAATTTAAAAAATGTCTTGAAACTGTGCGCATTAAAGGAAATGAAGGCGGAGATGTTCCCGAAGCGGTTTACGAAGCCCTTTATTCGGCGCTCGAATTTTACAACTGGCGAGACGACGCTAAGAAAAAAATTATTCTTTTAGGCGACGCAGAGCCACATCCTGCACCCCGCGGACCTAAAAAAATCACGCAGGAAACTGTGGCAAAAATTGCAGCCGAAAAAAATATCAGCCTTGACTGCATAATTGTTCCCTACGAGACAAAATATTAGGGTGAAAATTTAGTTTGTTGCAGTTTTACTTATTTGGAGCGAACCTTTTTACATTTTAGAAAATTTTTTTTTGCGTTCCGGCTGAAAATTTTTTTAGTAAACCCGCTTTGCACGGTTTCATTCAAAACCTGCGGTTTTGAACGGCTATTGTGTTTTCTAAGTTCACCTTTGGCGTTAAGAAAATAAATGTTTGTAAAGAAGACCTGCGAGTTTGTGGCTATTACTGACAAAATTCAGATTAAAAAAAACTTTTCTTCTTAAGAAGAAAAATCTACGAGTTTTGGAACAAAACTCGGGAAGCAAGCATAGCTTGCGACAAACTCGACGAGTAAAATGCTGAAAGCATTTTACTCAACTATCGGGGCTAGGCTTTTTCACCTTTTTTGTAAATTTTATTTAAACTCGAAATTCGACCTATTAGTTTTTAGCTTAAGTTTATGGCAACTTGCGGTTGCTATCGAGTTTCGCTTGCGAAACTCGAGGGATTGTTTTGTTAAGAAAATAAATGTTTGCAAAGGAACGAGTAAAATGCTGAAAGCATTTTACTCAACTATCGGGGCTAAGCGTTCTTAGCAAAAAGTTTTTTCATACAAACTCAATCACTTAAGTTTTTATTTGTTACTTTGTTGTTTCGGAAGTTTTTTTTGCAGTGATTTTTTCGTAATCGTTTTGAGCAAGTTTTTTAAAGCTTCCTGGCAGAGTTCCTGGCGTTACACTGTTGTAAGTTTCAAGGATTTCTTCAAGAATTGGCTTTGCCTGCAAATATTTTTTTTGCTTTACGTAAATATGTGCAATTTCGTAGCGACCTTCAATGTAGGTGGCGGTGTCCATTCCGTAGCGCTGCAAAAGAATCTTATAGTAACTGATTGCTAAATTTGAGTGACCGGAATCGTAGGCGGTTTGCGCTTTTTGTATAATTTCGCGGCTTGTAGCTTCGTTTGAAACTTCAAGTTTTGTTGACTGGCACGCCGTAAATGCAATGCTGAGCAAACTTAGTGCAAGAAAGAAAATTGTTTTTTTAGTCATTTTTGTTTTCATAATTTTAGAGTTTAGCATTTTTTTATAGAAACAACAAATCCCATTTTTAGTTACTTTGCCGTTTACTTTTGCGGATTTTTGCTCTCCAAACAAAAGCCAAAACTTACTGCCTGACATACTATTATTTTGTTTTGCGGAAAGTTTTTTAAGCTGCCGTTTTGCATTAGTGCAAGTTCGCTAGAAGAGCCGCCGTCAAATTCAAGGGCGTCGCTTAAGCCAAGAGATTTAAAAATTTGGGCACATTCAGGGTAGCTTAGGCCTGTGCTTGCTGCTGATTTTTCGCACACAAGAATGTAAAAAAAGTTTTTTTCGCTGTCAAAGCCAACTGCGGTTCTTGCGTCGCGGCGTTCAGTGCTGAATCCTTGAAGAATTTGTGAATCTTTTAAGATTGTAAAAAATGCGCCAAGAACAATTTCTTCGTTTGAAAAATCTGCGTTATTTTGATTTTGAAAAATTTGCGGAACGTAAAAAATGCCTTCTTCGCCTTCAACTTTTGAAAAGGAAAGTGCGCTGTATTTTTGCACGGAATCACTGAAAATTTTATTTTGATTTTTGTATATTCCAAGAATTTTTCTTTTTTTTGAAACGAGTGAAGAAATTTTTGACTTTGTTTGGAAAGGTCCTGCATTTATTGCAACAAGAAGATTATTTTTTTTTGCAAAATCTTTTGTGCGCATTGAAGAAAAATAGCCGGATTTAGAAAAATTTTTTGAGTTTAAGTTTTCTTCCTGAGGAAAAACAACGAGTCTTAAATCCGGATTTTTTAAATTGATTTTTACAAGACAGTATTTTAGCGGAATATTTTTATTTTCAAAAAAGGCAGTTTCAATTCCTGAATTTTCATTTTCTAAAAAATTCCATTCGTATTCCTGCGTAATAAAATCTTCTTTTTGAAAGCTAGTTTTTTTCTGTTCGATTTTTAAACTTTGGCAGGAACTTAGCAAAAATAACGAGAGAAAAAGTATTTTTAGGAAAATAAAAGAATTTTTTTTCATTCGAAAATACTAGGGCAATATTCGAGTTTTTGCAATTAAGGGTTTAAGCGCGCGTGTTACTGATGGAATTTCTTGTTAAGAAAGGAGCTTTTTTTTACAATAAATTTCGTTGGTAAGTAGCGCGCGCTGTTCTTGAAGTAAAATTTTCACTTATCAAAAAGACAGCGGTACACTTACAGATGGTGGTTCGACAGACTCAAGCACCGGGCGCGCGCGTGTTACTGATAGAATTTTCAGTTAAGAAACAACGCCCGCGCCGGCGTGGAAGGGCGGATTTCCGGCCACCGCAGCGGAGCGAGGAGGCTGAGCGTTAGCGAACCCTGGAAGGCCGGTTTACTTAGGGAACTTTCGCGCAAGAAAGCCGCAAGCTTCGCTTGCTCTGCAAATTTGCTCCAAGTACATAAAACTTGCAATAAATTCGATTTTTGACCTAAAATGTTTTTATGAAAATGATAATAATGGGAAGCGGAACCAGCCACGGCGTGCCTGTAATTGGCTGCAAATGCCGGGTGTGCACTTCGAAAAATCCGCGCGACAAAAGAAACCGCTGCTCTGCATACCTTTTTGAACCTGCGCGTCTTGTTGTGGACACGGGCCCTGAGTTTAGAATACAGGCGCTTAAATTTGGCATTAATTCTCTTGATGCGGTGTGCATAACTCATTCCCACGCTGACCATTTAAACGGACTCGATGACTTGAGAATTTTTAGTCACACAAAGTCTGTAGACCCTGCTAATCCTTACGCTGCCACTTCAAATGAAACGCAAGGAAACGGACTGCCAATCTACGCAAATACCAGGGCAATTATTGATATTGTAAATCGCTTTGATTACATTTTTAAACCTGTAAAAGAGGGCGGCGGTAAGCCAAAACTTGATCTTCGCGACGTGCGCTCTTATGGCGAAAAAAAAAGTATTTTTATAGACGGAATTAAAAATTTCAAGATTATTCCAGTTCCTTTGCTGCACGGATCTTTGCTCGATACGGGCTGGCTTTTTGTGGAAACGAAGGATTGCGGCGGTGTAAAAAAGACTTTTGGAATTGTTTACCTTACTGACTGTAATAAAATCCCGGAAGAAAGCATTGAACTTATAAAAAGGAACTGCCAGAATCTTGAACATCTTGTAATTGACGGGCTTAGAAAAGAGTCGCATTCTACGCATTTTTCTTTTGAAGAAGCGCTTTTTGAGGCGAATAAAATTTGCGCAAAACACACTTGGCTTACTCACATAACGCACAATATGAGTGATGACGAAATAAATTCTTTTATCCAAGAAAAAATTGCTTCTTATTCTGAACTAAAAAAAATCTGCGAAACCGGCGGTTCAGTTGCCACAGCTTACGACGGTCTTCTTCTTGAAACGTGATTTTAGTGATTTGATTTTGTTAAGAAATTGATTTTTTTTGTTAAGAAACGGATTTTTTATTAACAGGAAATTTTATTAGTAGGTCAAAATTCGAGTTTTTGCAATTTTTACTTAGTTGGAGCAAGTTTTTTTTC
>CAZXCR010000100.1:0-6447 GCA_964639315.1 uncultured Treponema sp.
CTATAACTTCCCGCGGATGCTCTACGCGAACGCCAACCGCAAAGGTTTTTGCCTCAAGAGTTTGTGGTGAATGCTTTGCAATTATTTTGTAAATGTCGCTTGCTGAATGTCCGCTTGCAAGAAGAAATGCGTCTGCCCTAAAAATATTTTCTTCGCCAGTTTTAGTATTTTTTGTTTTGATTCCAGAGAGAATTTTTTGGTCAGATTTTTCTTCAGTAATAAAATCAGTGCATTGCGTGTTAAAATAAAATTCTCCGCCTTTTTCCACAATAAATTTTCTTATGTTGTTGATTATAAAAGGCAGTTTGTCTGTTCCAATGTGCGGATGAGCGTCTGTTAGAATTTTTGGGTCAGCACCAAAATGATTAAAAATCTTTAAAATGGCAGAAATGTTGCCTCTTTTGTTGCTTCGAGTGTAAAGTTTTCCGTCAGAAAAAGTTCCAGCGCCTCCTTCTCCAAAGCAGTAATTTGAGTTTTCGTCTACAATGCCCTTTGTGCTGATTGCAGCAATGTCGCGCTTTCTTTGACTTGTATCGCTTCCGCGTTCTATGATTACAGGTTTTATTCCAAATTCAAGAAGTTTGAGCGCACCAAAAAGACCTGCCGGTCCAGAACCAATTATTACTACTGATTTTTTTTCGTCAGCATTTTTCCATTCAGGCATTTTTAAAGCGCTTTCTGGATTTTCACCAATAAAAATTTTGTAGCGCATAATAAGTTTGATTTTTTTTCTTCTGGCATCAATCGATCTTTTTAAAACAAGATATTTTACTTCGCTTGCCTTCGCACTAATATTTTTCTTTCTAAGCTCGCATAAAATTTGTTCTAAAATGATTTTTTTGTTATTTTCCTGTTCCGGAAAAAGAATGATTGAAACTTCTGTGGTCATATTTTCAGTTTAGCATAAAACTTTTTTAAAATGAACTGCGGTTTTTTTAGCGGATTTAAGCGAATTTAAGCTGATTTAAGCAAGTTTTTTGAAAAAAAAAGAAGCAGCTGTGGGGGCAGTAAAGCACAAATCCCACAAAAAACTGCTTCTTAACAAATTATTTTTGACTTTATTTTTGACTCTAAAGTCTAATTTTTTAAGCTTCCTTAATAATTTCTGAGGCAAGATGCAAAACTTTATCAGGGCAGGCTTTAACACATTCGCCGCAAGAAGTGCACTTTGTCCAGTCGATTTTTGGAATTCCAGAACTTAAATCAATGCACTGTTCAGGGCACTTTCTTACGCACATTCCACATTTAAAGCAGCCAGTAGTGCAGTCTTTTCTAATTTGCGGTTTGTTGTCAGAATGATTTGAGCAAGCTGCAATTGAACCTTTTGTATCTTTTGGAATGAGATAAAAGAGTTTTTTAGGACACACTTTTTCGCATTTTCCGCAACCTACGCATTTTGAATAATCAACAACAGGAAGACCGTTACTTCCCAAATGCAAGGCATCGAAAGGACACGCCTCAACGCAGTCGCCAAATCCAATGCAACCAAAAGAGCAAGATTTTGTTCCGTTTGCAGTCAACTGAGCAGCTGCACAAGTTTTAATTCCGTTGTAAATTGCCTTTTCTTTTGCACAATCCTTTGTTCCGTTGCAAGCAAGAAAAATAACTTTTGGTTTTGAAGGAGTTGATGCAACGCCCATAATTTCCGCGATTTTTTCAGCACAAGAAGGACCGCCTGCAACACAGCCAGTAACCGGCGCTTCTCCGGCAACAACCGCCGCTGCAAATGCATCACAGCCAGCGTATCCACAACCACCGCAGTTTCCGCCAGAAAGAGCATCTCTTACTTCCTGAATTTTTGGGTCAACTTTTACAGAAAATATCTTCTTAAAAAGCCCCAGTAAAATTCCCAGAACAAATCCAATTACTAAAGCAACAATAATTGTAAAAATAATAGTTTTCATTTCAGCCACCTGCTCTGTTTATTTTATGAGTCCCTTAAATCCAAGAAATGCAAGGCTTAAAAGACCGGCCGCAACGTAAAGAATTGGTGTGCCTTTGAAAGCTACAGGAATTTTTGCAGTTTTAATGCGCGATCTTACTCCGCTCATAATTACCATACTGAGTAAAAATCCCAAAGCTGTTCCAAGTGCATAAACAAGACTTTCGGTATAATTTAAATCTTTGCTGATGCAGTTGATTGTAACTCCAAGAACAGCACAGTTTGTTGTAATCAAGGCAAGGTAAACGCCCATTGATGAATAAAGTCCAGGTGCTGACTTCTTTAAATAAAATTCTACAAGCTGAACCAAAGACGCAATTACTAAAATAAAGAAAAGCGTTTGTAAAAATTCAAGTCCAAGCGGAACCATTACAAATTTATAAAGCGGCCAGGTAACTGCGGTTGCAAGAACAATTACAAAGGTTGTTGCAAGACCCATTCCGGTTGCTTTTCCAGTTTCGCTGGTCATTCCTATAAAAGGACAAATTGCAAGGTATTGTATAAAAACAACGTTGTCTATAAGTGCGGCTTTTATAAAAATTGAAAGAAGATTTGCCATTAGTCTTCCTCCTTCTGTAAATTTTCTGATTCTGAACTTGCTGATTTTACTGATTGCTTAGAAGCCTTTTTAGCAACTGAATT
Organism: uncultured Treponema sp.; assembly: GCA_964639315.1. GTDB lineage: Bacteria > Spirochaetota > Spirochaetia > Treponematales > Treponemataceae > Treponema_D. The sequence goes on from CAZXCR010000100.1 coordinate 2,585, forward strand.
TTTTACCGCCTGAACAGCAGCTCCCAAAAATCCAAATACTAAGAATCCACCAGGCGCGCTGTTCAAAATTCCAATTCTGTATGCTTCCGGAATAATTTCGATTTTAAACGCTGTTCCCGAAAGTAAGGTGCCGGCGCCAAAAAGTTCACGAATAAACGAAATAACTAAAAGAACCATTGTGTAGCCAAGTCCCATTCCAAGCGCGTCCAGCATTGAATCGATTGTATTATTTTTTGATGCAAAAGCTTCAACACGACCCATAATTATGCAGTTAACAACAATCAGCGGAAGAAAAACTCCCAAAGCATCGTAGAGGCTTTCAACATAAGCCTGAAGAACAAGCTGAACAATTGTTGTAAACGCTGCAATTATAATTATAAAAACCGGCAGTCGAATAGAAGAAGGAATATTTTTTCTAAAAATACTGATTACAATTTCGCTCATCAAAAGAACAAAAAGCATTCCCATTCCCATTCCAAGTCCGTTAAAAATGCTTGTTGTAACACCAAGTGACGAACAAAGTCCGATATTTAAAACAAGAAGCGGATTCTCTTTAAGAAAACCGTTTGTAAAAATTTTGACTTTTTTATTCATAGTTATGCTCCGTAAAATACTTTGCTAAAGATTCTGTTCCCGCCTGAACCAAATTTGCAACTCCAACACTTGTAATTGTAGCGCCAGAAATTACGTCAATTCCAGCAAATCCATTTTTTGCATCAAGTCCTTCAAACTGACCGTAAAAAGTTTTTCCGCTTGCAAGAGTAAAAGTTGGGTCATTTGCCTTAAGTCCAAATCCTGGAGAATCTGTAATTTCAAGAAACTGAAGCCCCGAAACAATACCATTTGTTCTTAAGCCAACAATTATTGTTGCTTTGTCGTAAGTTGGTCCTGAAACCTGAGCAACTCCACCAATCACTTTTTCGCCTGATTTTGCAAGGTAAACTGAAGAAATTGTAATTGCCGGATCTGAGCTCATTTCAAAACCGTCAATCTTTTCAAATTCATCAGCATCGGCCATAACCGCTTTCATTGCTGTATTTGCCTTATTTATTTGATTCTGCGCGATTTTTTCCTTTGTGGCGTAATTTACAAAGGCAAGAATTGTGCAGGAAACTGTTGCGTAAAGGGCAAGAATAAGCCCAAGCTTTATCATCTGGAATGGAGAATCTGCATTTTTTGCCATAGCCATTATTTTTCCTCCAAAAAATTAAAACTAATTTCGAATGTTTTACTTTTTAAGTTCATTTTTGATTTTTTTCCTGAACTTTTAAATTTCCTTTCTTTCCATAACCGTATTTGCGGTAAGTTATGTTGTTTAAGAAAGGTGCAATTGCGTTCATTACCAAAATACTGAACATAACTCCTTCTGGATAAGAGCCGAATCTTCTAATTAAGAAGGTTATAAGTCCACAACCAAAACCAAACACAAGTCTTCCGCCCTTTGTAACTGGAGTTGTTGCGTAGTCAGTAACCATAAAAACCGCACCAAACAAAAGTCCGCCAGTTAAAAGAGCAAGCAAAGTTTCTGTTGCACCGCCGGCTAAAGTTCCGCTTGAAATAAGTCCGCTTACAAAACTTGAAATGGCTACAGTTGCCGTCATTGCAAGAGGGGCTCTCCAGTCGATTATGTGAAGTGCAAGTAAAAATACAAAAGAAATTAAAATGAGTAGTGCAGATGTTTCTCCAATACAGCCGGCTCTGTTTCCTAAGAAAAGATTCCACAGTGCTGACGAGTCTGCGGTAAAAGTGCCAGCCTTTATTTGACTTAAAATTGTTGCCTGACTAATTGCGTCGAGTTTTGGATCAATCCAAGAAGCGCCCATTGCTGCCGGGAAGCTTAAGAACAAAAATGCACGACCCGTAAGTGCCGGATTGAACACATTGCTTCCTATTCCGCCAAAAAGTCCCTTTGCAATAACCATTGCAACGAGTGCTCCTAAAACTGTCATCCACCAAGGAAGAGTTGGAGGAACAACCATGGCAAGCATTACGCCCGAAACGCAGGCTGAAAGGTCTTTTATTAAAACTTTTTGCTTTGTAATAAGCTGGAAAAGTGCTTCAAAAACAACACAACTTGCAACGCTGATTAAAACTGTAGAGAGTGCCTTAAATCCAAAAAAAACAGTTCCTGCTACAACTTCCGGAAGAAGTGCAATTAAAACACAGGCCATTATTTTTTGAGTTGAAAGTCCAAAACTAAAGTGCGGACTTGATGAAAGAAAAACTTTTTCGCTCTGGCTGCTCTGATTTTCGCTCATTTTTCTCCTCCTGAAACTGACTGAATTTTTGCAGCGGCTTTTGCTTTCTGTTCTGCCATCTGTGCTCTTACAACGCCTTTTGCAAGTCTAATTCTTTGCACCAGATTAATATTTGCAGGGCAGATAAATGCGCAACTTCCACATTCAATGCAGTCCATAAGTCCGTACATTTTTCTGGCTTTGTCGTAATTTTCAGATTTTACTTCTCTTACCATAAGAACTGGGTAAAGTCGCATAGGGCAAACGTTTACGCATTTTCCGCAGCTGATGCACTGACCTTCTTCTTTTAGGCAAGCTTCATTTTTTGTAAGGAAGGTGATTCCGCTAGTTCCCTTTGCAACTGGAAAATTCATTGAAGGCATAGCAAATCCCATCATTGGACCGCCGCTTATGATTTTTACAGTCTGATTTTCTTTAAGACTAAAATATTCAGGAACCAAATCGCTTACCAAAGTGCCTACAGGAACTTTTAAGTTACACGGTTTTTCAACAGCGCCACCGCTTATTGTAAGGGCTCTCTCTATTAGCGGCATACCAAGTCTAAAAGCATCGCTAATTGCACAAATTGTTCCCACGTTCGAAATAATGCAGCCCGCGTCTGCCGGAAGTTTTGCAGAAGGAATTTCAATTCCAAGACAACTTTCTACAATAAATTTTTCCGAACCCTGCGGATACTTTGTTTTTACCAGCTGAACTTTCATAGAGTCCGCGTAGTTTTGATTTTTGATTTCTTCTTCAAGGATAGGTTTTATGTAAGATTTGTTGTCTTCAAGGGCAATAATTCCGTAAGCACCAGAAATTTTTTGCACAATAGCAAGACCGTCAATCACCTTTTTAGCATTTTCCTGCAAAAGTCTTTCGTCGCAGGTAAGATAAGGTTCACATTCTGCAGCATTTACAAGAACAAATTGAATTTTTTTATCGGCAGGAGGATTTAATTTTACGTGAGCAGGAAAACTTGCGCCGCCCATACCCACAATTCCGGCTTCCTTAATGCGCTCAAGTGCCTCTTCCTTAGAGCAGGCAAACGGATCCAAAGGCTGCATATATTCAGTTCTGCCAGAACCGTCGTCTTCAATTACAATACAGGGAACTTCCTGATTTCCTGTAACAAGACAGTTTTGTATTTTTTTAACTTTTCCCGCAACAGAAGCGTGAACGGGACAGTTCATAAATTTTTCACCAGAAGCAATTTTCTGACCCTTAGCCACAAGATCGCCGACCTTTACAAGCGGAGTATTTGGAGCACCGCCCATTGTAATAGGAATTGTAACCGTTTTTGACAAAGGAAAAGCGTCTTGAGTTGCACAAGAATTGCTTAATTCCTTCATTTCTTTAGGATGAATTCCACCTTTAAAAGTACGTATATTCATAGGCAGAATTATAAAGTGTAATTAATAAAAAGTCTATTTTTTAATGCGGGTAATTCCTTATAATACAACAGGTTAGTTTGTGCTAACTTAAGATTTTTATTTATTTGGAGCAAACTTTTTTTCCTCAAAAATAAATTTTTCTTCTCGCACACCGTGTGCGCTCGGCTGTGAATTTTATTAGGAAACCGGCCTTTCAGGGTTTCATTCTTCCGCTATCGCTCCAGAACGCTTC
>CAZXCR010000101.1:0-2372 GCA_964639315.1 uncultured Treponema sp.
CCGGATGAAGCTAAAAGACTTAAGGTTCCGCAGGGGCCGCTTTGGGGTAAATTGCAGAAGGGCGAAAGTGTTTTAAATACTGACGGAATTGAAGTAAAGAGTGAGCAGGTGGTGGGAAAGGCTCGTCACGGTAGAAAATTCAGTTTTGTTACAGATACGCTTTATCTTCCGTCGATTGCTAAGGAAGTTTACGGAAGTGACCTTTTGATTTGCGAAGGAATGTTTAGCGAAGATTGTGCAGATCAGGCTAAAGAAAAAAAGCATATGACTGCAAAACAGTGTGCAACTATTGCTCGCGATGCAAATGCTAAAAGAATGGCGATGATTCATTACAGTCCGCGCTATAACGATAAAAATCTTGAAGTTTTGTTAAGGGAAGCGCAGGAAATTTATCCAAATGCTGAACTTACAAGAGACAGAATGCACTTTGAAATTCCCTACGAGGACTGATTTTTTATTGACAAAAGATGCAGCTCAATATTAGGACGCAGTTTAATATTTTTGATTTTATTGCAATGGAAGAAATTTCGATTTTAAATTTATACAAATTTTATGATTCTAAAAAAACTGCCGCTTTGAACGGAATTGATTTTTATGCAAAAAGTGGTGAAATTACAGGAATTTTGGGGGCAAATGGGGCGGGAAAGTCTACTTTGCTAAAAATTATTTCTGGCGTTCAGTACGCTTCTAGTGGAAAAATTTTAGTTTGTGGTGAAGAAGAGACTGATAAAATTCGGTCTTTTTGTGCCTATGTTCCTGAAAATCCATCTTTGAATAAAAATCTTAGTGTTAAGGAAACGCTTTTTTTTGAAGCCGCGCTTTCCTGTGCTAAGAAAAAGGAAATTTTAGAAAACATAAACCGCGCTGTTGAAATTTCTGACCTTAGCGAAGTTCTTGAAAAAAAAGTTTCGTCGCTTTCGAAGGGATTTTTGCAGCGTACGAGTCTTGCTGTGGCAATTTGTAAAAATCCAAAAATTCTTATTCTTGACGAGTTTTCTGCCGGTCTCGATCCGCGCCAGACTATTAAAATCCGGAAGCAGATTAAAAATTTTGCAAAAGACAGAATTGTAATTTTTTCAACACATCATCTTGATGAAGCGGCTGCTTTGTGCAGTTCACTTTATATTTTAAATCACGGAAAAGTGAGCGTAAAGGGTAGTGCCGCTGAAATTTTGAGAGAGGCAGATTCTTCTACGCTTGAAGAGGCTTATGTGAAGTTTACTTCTTAGAATAGATTTTGTGGTTTGTCGCAGATTTGGGGGCTGCGGGATTTTTTTGTTAAGAAATTAATTTTTGTTAACTGGAAATTCTATTGGTAACTGGCGCGCACGGTTACTGATAAATTTTTTTGTTAAGAAATAGTTTTTTTTCTTAACTAAAAATTTCATTAGTAACAGGCGCAATCAGCGTTTAGGTGGGATTAAAATGAAGAATTTATATAAAAAATATTTTTTTACGCTTGTCTTAAATCCTTATTTTTATTTGTTTTCTGCTGCATTTTCTATTTTTTGCGCCTTGAATTTTTTTCTTGGTCAGCATTTTTTTTCGATAAACGGTTCAACTGACCTTCATTACTTTTTTTCGTCTTTTACTCTTGCGTGCATTCTCTACATTCCGCTTGTTGCCTTTTTTATTCAAAGTGGCGGCGAAGAAGATTTTTTGCCTTTTTCGGATTTTAAAATCGTTCTTGCAAAGAATTTTGCCGCACTAAGTGCAAGTGCTTTTCCTCTTGCTTTGAGTTTAGTTACGGTCATTACAGTAAGTTTTTTTGGAAATCTTGATTACGCTCAAATTTTCTGCGCATATTTTGGAATCATTTTATATTTTGCTTTTTCATTTTCCTTTACTTTTTTTGTCTTAAGTTTTGTAAAGTCAGGAATTAGCGGATTTGTTTTTAGCGTTTTGTTTTTGGCAGTTTTTAATACAATTCATTCACTTTTTCTTTATGTAAGTTTGCCGCCGTTTATTGCTGAAATTTTAAAGGACGTTTCTTTTGCGTGGCATTTTGATTCTTTTGCAAAGGGAATACTGAATTTTTCTGACATTTTGTTTTATCTTGTTTTGACTTTATTTTTCTTTTTTTTCACAGTTTTTGCCAGGAAAAAAAGGCGTGGCTTAAAATCAAAATATTTTAGTCAGTTAAAATTTCTGTCTTTTTTAGCGGCGGTTTTTCTTCTTGCAATCGCAGCAAATTTGAATTTACGGTTTGACGCAAATCCATCAAAAAAATTTTCGGTGGGGGAATATTCTAAATCTTTAATTTCTCTTAATATTTCATCCCTGAAAAAATGGCATGATGAGTTTAAAATGTTTTTTACATTTTCAATAATAAAAATTTCTGGTTTCAGCTCTTTTACTATAGATAAATACTC
>CAZXCR010000101.1:2382-6419 GCA_964639315.1 uncultured Treponema sp.
CTTTAATTTCTGATCTTGAACAAAATCTTTACATTTACTATTACGTTTCTCCGCAACTGAAAAATCTGTATCCGCAAGTGCGCGACGTTGATAATTATCTTGAAAATTTTTCTTCAAAATCAGCAAAAATAATTTATTCTAAGCACAATGCTGCCCGTTCATCAGTAAAAAAGCAGCTTGAACTTAATGATATTCCTTTTCAGCAACTGCAAAATTCTTCTTCGGACTCTTCGTCCTTTACAAAAGTTTATTCTGCAATCAGCCTGACTTATCTTGGAAAAACACAGATTATTCCCTTCGTGCTTGGAACTTCTTCACTTGAATATGACCTTGATTTAAAACTTTTAACTCTTGTGCGGAATGTGACTCACAAAGTGCAGGTGCTTGTAGGAAATTCTCTTTCTCTTGATTCGGACTATTCTTACGTAGAGCCTTTTTTGGAAACAATGGGAATAAATATTGTTCGACTGAATCTACCTTTTTCTGCAAGCACTGAAATTCCGCTGATTGTTCTTGGAACAGAAAATTTCACTAGAGAAGATTGCCGTAACTTTGAAAATTTTATTCTTGATGGAGGAAGGGCTTTTGTTGCAACTACTCCTTACACAATTGATTTAAAAAATGACTGGTCTGTTATTGAAGGAAACGGATTGTTTACAAGGCAACTTTTTACCTTTGGACTTTATTTTAAAAACAGTCTGACTGCGGATCTTTCAAATTTTTGCCTTTCTATGTACAGCAATAAATCTTCAGATGGAAAAGAAAAAACGCCTGTAAACGAAAGTGTAAACTATTCGCTGTGGCCGGTTCTTCAAAAACAGTCAAACGCCGTTAACGGACTTACGCTTTTTTGGCCCTGCGCAATTGATTTAGATAATGATGTGGCAGAAATGGAAAATTTTTATGCGGAACCTTATCTTCTTTCAAGTTTCTATTCGTGGCAGGTTGCTTCTGAAAATGGCACTTATCCAACAAATCCTTTTTCTTCGCCAAAATATCCTGAAAGCAAAGAAGAATTTTCTGGTTTTAATCTTGCGGCGGCGGTTTACAGGAAAAATTCAAAAGTTCCAAGTTTAATTGTTTTGGGAGATCAGTATGCGTTTTGTTCCGGAATGATAAATTACACTTCGTCTTCTGCGCTTGACACAAGAAATCTTGAGTTTTTAAGCGATACGTATTTTACTTTGAACGGAGAAGAAAATCTTGTTCAGGTAAAAAATAAAACTAAATTCGATTACAGCCTAAATAAAATTGACCTTACGAATTTTTCTTCTGCCACATTTACGGCATTTCTCTGGAATATTTTAGTTCCTATAATTTTTTATGCAGCACTTTTTACAGTTCGAACAGTTTTAAGAAGAAGGTTTAATAATGAAAAGATTCAGCAATAAACAATTAATTTTATTTTTTTACGCGTTTGATTTTATACTGATTTTAATTTTAGCTTTGATTTTGATTCCGTTTGGTAAAAATCAAAAAAAATCAGTTTCAAAAACAGCACTTTTAAATCCAAACTACAAAAATATTGTGCAAAAAATTGAACTTTCTTTTCCCAACAAAAATCTTTCAGAAAACGAAAATTCTAATTCTAGCGCAGAAATTCTAAAGCAGCAGAATACTGATTTTGCTAAGAAATTTGTTTTTTTTAAAACAGAAAATTTCTGGTACGGAACACTAAGTTTTTTGCCGGAAGAAGAAGGCGCAAGTTCCCAAAATCAAATTTTTTCTCCGGTCATTTTTCCACTGGACTCTCAAACTCTTCAAAATATGATTGAAAAATTTTCTTTGATAAGTTCAGTTTATAAAACCGCAGAAGGAAAATCTTCTTTTGCTTCGTACAATCTTGAAGAAGACGAGGCAGTGAGCGTTTGTTTTTATGACTTTAACGGCGAAGTTCTTTCAAAAATTTACTTTGGAAACGAAAGCTCAATTTCTTCTAGAATTGCGTTTCGCACTACTTCAAACGATGAAGTTTTTGAAATTGACAATTCTTTAGCAGTTTATTTATCCTCAAGCATTTCGTTTTGGGCAGATCCATTTATTGAACCGGAATGTCTTACCAGGTACAGCCGCGCTCTTTCTCAAAAAGGTCTTAGGCACGGACAAATTTATGAAATTTCACTTCTCCCAGAATTAAAGCCCGACAAAACCTTTACAAAATATTTTGAAAATGGAAGCGGAATTTTATTTAATGTTTTTAAAACTGACTCAAAAATCATTTTAAAACCGGAATTTATTTGTGGACCGCTCAATTCTGAAGAAGAAAAAAAAGTTTTTTCTAAAATAAATTATTTTTATTCGCTTAGCACTGTGACCTACGAAAATTTTGAAAAACTTTTTGATGAGGCAGAAAAATGAAACTTGCTGACTTTAATTTGTGGCTCGATAATTATTTGAATTTTGAAAAGAAACCTGAAAAAAATATTTTCTGGCTCGACACAATGAAATTTCTGTGTGCCACTTTTAATCATCCTGAGCAAAAAATAAAGTGTATTCACGTGGCTGGGTCAAAAGGAAAGGGCTCTACTGCAAAAATGATTGCCTGCATTTTAAAAGAGCACGGCTTTAAAACAGGAATTTATACTTCGCCTCACATTCTGGATTTTAGAGAAAGAATAAGCAGCGCAAACGGTTTTTTTGATGAGGAAATTTATTCAAAAAGCGCGGATCAAATTGTAGAAAAAATATCTGCAATGAAACTTTCTGATTTTCCAGGAGAACGGCCGCTTACCTGGTTTGAACTTGTTACTTTGTTTGCAATGCTCTGCTTTGTAAATGCCCAGTGTGATTTTGTAGTTTACGAAGTTGGACTTGGCGGAAGACTTGATGCAACAAACGTTGTGCTTCCGGAAGTAAGCTGTATCTCTCGGATTGAACTTGAGCACACGGAATTTCTTGGAAACACAGTGGAACTTATTGCAGCTGAAAAGGGCGGAATTATAAAAGAAAAGGTTCCGGTTGTAATTTCAAGTCAGGAAGAAAGTGTAAAAGCGGTTTTTAGAAAAATTGCCGCTGAAAAAAATGCGCCCCTTTATTTTACTGATGAAATTTCTAATATAAAAAGTTCTCTAAAAGATAAAAAAGAAAAAGTTAGTCTTTTGTCAAAAGAATTTTCCAGAAAGTTAAAATTTTCTCTAAAAATGCCTGGCTCTTTTCAAGCAGAAAATGCTGCCCTTGCGTGTCTTGCAGTAAAAAAAGCAGTTCCTCAAATTACTGAAAAAGAAATTGAAAGTGGATTAGAAAAAGCTTTTCTTCCTGCAAGATTTGAAATCACTGAAAAGGTAAAAAAATTCACTAAAATAAAAGCCCTTGTTTTTGATGGCGCCCACACTGTAAAAAGCGTAAATTTTACGATGGAAACTTTTAATTCAGTTTTTAAACAAAAAAAATACACACGGCATCTTCTTTTTGCCTGCGCTGCCGACAAGGACGCTGAAGATATTGCAAAAGTTTTTAAAAATCAGTTTGACTTTATAACTCTAACAAAGCCAGGCTGCATTAAACAAAGTGATTTGCCGCGTCTTGAAAAAGCTTTTAAAAGCGAAAATATTCCGTTTAAAATTGATTCTGACTATAAAAATGCAATAAAAACTTCGCTAGAAAATGCAAATGAAAAAAAAGCCGTTCTTCTTGTAACCGGCAGTTTTTATTTAGTAAGCGAAGTAGAAAAAATTCTTTGTGATTAGCGGCAACAGTTTTTTTTGGACGAAAAACTTTCTTCCATTACAAAAGTTTTAGGTTAGAAAAGAAAAATTTTTTTTCATCACCGGCGTTCCGGCTCTTGCTATTCGCGCGGTCTTTTTGTTACACAAAAAGACTGCCTTCGGCAAGCCTACATGCCGGCGTAAGTCTTTTAGAAATCAAGTAAGAAAATATTTTTTTTTCTTAACAAGAAAAATACCACGAGTTTTTGCAAGAAAACTCGGGAAGCAAGCGAAGCTTGCGGCTTTTCTTTACAAAACACCTTTCTATGCGTTTTGTTATGCAGCTTGTAACTTCGTAGGAAATTGTGCCGCTTTGTCTTGCAATTTTGTCTG
>CAZXCR010000102.1:0-6409 GCA_964639315.1 uncultured Treponema sp.
AAAAGGCTTTCAATGTGACCGTGAGAAATTTTTCCCGGATAGCAAACTGATTCTGACGGAATGGTTTCGAGTCCTTTTTCGTAGATTGAACGGCTGGAACGAGGACTTAACCTTACGCGGAATCCAAGTTTCGTAAAGAAGGTAAACCACAGTGGATAATTTTCGTAAATGTTCAAAACGCGTGGAATTCCAACATCGCCATTTGGAGCATCTTCTTTTTTTAGCGGAACGTAAGAGAACAACCTCTTGTATTTCCAGTCAAACAGATTTGGCAAATCTTTTCCGTTATCTTCGCCGTCTTTTACGTGCAAGGTATCAGTTTTGTTGCTTGCGTCCACAACCTTAGATTTTTTGTCGCCAAGTTCAGCACCACGTTCACAGCGGTTTCCTGTAATAAAGGTGCGCACTGTTCTTTCTTCCGAATTTGAATCAGAATCAGTAGAAAAAGTATTGATTGTTAAAAGACAGTTGTTTGCACATTTTCCGCAGCGACGAAGTTCAAGGTCAACTTTAAAACTTTCAAGCTGTTCAAGATTAGCAATCTTTGATTTTACAAATTTTGGAGTTTGGTCAGGGTCATCTGGCTTTGGACGGCGCAAATCTTCCCACTGATCCTGCGCAATAAGAGCACTTCCGTACGCGCCCATAAGTCCTGCAACATCAGGTCTGTAAACATTTACACCGGCAATTTTTTCAAACGCTCTTAAAACTGCATCGTTATTAAAAGTTCCGCCCTGAACTACAATTTTTGTTCCAATTTCCTTTGCATTTCTAAGTTTGATGACCTTAAAAAGTGCATTTTTTATAACTGAATAAGAAAGTCCCGCGCTAATGTCTGCAACTTCGGCACCTTCTTTTTGAGCCTGTTTTACGCGACTATTCATAAAAACTGTGCAGCGAGTTCCCAAATCAACTGGATGCTTTGCCATAAGAGCAATTTTTGAAAATTCCTGAACGTCCATTCCCATTGTGTGCGCAAACTGATCCAAGAAACTTCCGCAGCCGGCAGAACAAGCTTCGTTAAGCTGAATTGACTGAATTGCGCCGTCTTTCATTCTAAGGCACTTCATATCCTGACCGCCAATGTCTAGCAGGAATTCAACGCCCGGAACAAAGAAATCTGCAGCGCGATAATGCGTAATTGTTTCAACTTCGCCTGCATCAACGCCCAGCGCCGCCTGGAACAAAGCTTCGCCGTATCCAGTGGAAACTGAACGTGCAATATAGCAGTCTTCTGGCAAAATTTTATACAAATCTTTTAAAACTTTTACGGCTAAATCAACTGGATTTCCTGCGTTTACATCGTAGAATCTCCACAAAATTCTTCCGTTTGTATCTGTAAGAACTGCCTTTGTTGTAGTTGAACCGGCGTCTAATCCAAGAAAAACCGGTCCTTTTGTAGTCGCTAAGTCGCCTGTAAGAGCTTTTTCTTTTGAATGACGGTCATAAAATGCATCAAGTTCTTCCTGATTTTTGAACAAGGGTTCAAGTCGCTGAACTTCCTGCATTTCTGCGCCAACAAGATTTTTTAAGTTTTCACGGAATTCTTTTATTGTAGAAAAATTATTTGTTTTTTCGCCCGGATTAAGACATTTTGCACCGCGATCTGCTGAATAAGCCGCACCGCACGCAACAAAAAGCTGGCTGTTTTCTGGCACAATAGTTTGTTCTGGAGTGAGTTTTAGCGTAACAACAAAACGTTCCCTAAGCTGATCCAAAAAGTGCAGTGGACCGCCCAAAAATGCTACGTTTCCGCGGATAGGTTTTCCGCAAGCAAGACCAGAAATTGTCTGGCTTACAACTGCCTGGAAAATAGAAGCCGCAATATCTTCCCTACGCGCGCCCTCGTTAATTAAAGGCTGAACATCAGTTTTAGCAAAAACTCCGCAGCGAGCCGCAATAGGATAAATTGTGGTTGCTCCGCGCGCCAGTTCATTAAGCCCCGAAGCATCGGTTTCCAGCAGGGCGGCCATTTGGTCAATAAACGCTCCGGTTCCGCCGGCACAAGTACCGTTCATTCGCTGTTCAACGCCGCCCTTAAAATAAGTTATTTTGGCATCTTCTCCGCCAAGTTCAATAACTACATCAGTTTGGGGAATGATTTTTTTAACCGCTGTTGTTGCTGCCACAACTTCCTGAATAAAAGGAATGTTAAGCCACTGCGACACACTGAATCCGCCAGAACCTGTAACTTTTACGCTTATAGTTTGATTTTCTCCGGCTGGAAGTTTTTTACAAAGCTCGTCAAATGCCTTGTTTGCTACGCTGATAATTGTGTTTCGAATATCAGCACGATGGCGCTCATAAGCTCCGTACAAAAGTTCATCATTTTCACCTAAGGCAACAACCTTTACTGTTGTAGAACCAACGTCAATTCCCATTCTGATAGGTTTTACAACAGGTGTTAATTTTAATTCTCCCATAAATACACAAATACTCCCTTTTTTTATAAAACTTCAAAAGTAAGTTCAGAAAAACTATAAAATTTTTATTTTTAAAAAGATGATATAAAATCTATTAATCACCTAAAAAATCATCAAAATGACTAAAAAAGCCCCGTAATAATGCCGCTGTCGTCTACATCAATGTTAAGTGCGCTAGGCAACTTTGGAAGCCCTGGCATATCCACAATGTCGCCTGCAAAAACCACCACAAATCCTGCGCCGCTGTAAAGCTGAACGTCGCGTACAGGGAAAACGTAATCTTTTGGGGCACCAAGCAAAGCCTTATCGTGACTTATAGAATTTTGTGTTTTCGCAACGCACACAGGCAAATTTCCGTAGCCTGATTTTTCATAAGCTGCAAGTTTTTTTAGTGCCTTAGGGTCAAATTCAACAGAAGAAGCCCGGTAAATTTCCTTTGCAAGCGTTTCAATTTTTTGCTTTAGAGGAATTTCAAGTTCATAAAGCGGCTTAAAGTTAGAAAGTTTTTCGCAAAGTGAACTGACTTTTTGTGCAAGTTCTTCAGCGCCACTGCCTCCCTTTGCCCAGCCTTCGCAAAGAACAGCTTCACTTCCGGCAGCTTTAGAAAGTTCTTTTATTAAAGAAATTTCGTTATCTGTATCGCTTATAAATTTATTAACTGCAATCAAAACTGGCAAGCCAAATTTTTTAATATTTTCAATGTGACATTTTACGTTTTCAAAGCCTTTTTTTATTGCATCAAGATTTTCTTTTGCAAGATCAGCTTTTAGAACTCCGCCGTGCATTTTTATTGCCCTTGCAGTAACTACAATAATCGCTGCAGAAGGTTCAAGACCGTTCATACGACACTTAATGTCAAAAAATTTTTCAGCACCTAAATCAGCAGCAAAACCTGCTTCGGTAACCACATAATCGCCTGTAGCAAGGGCACACAAAGTTGCGTTAATTGAATTGCAGCCGTGCGCTATGTTTGCAAAAGGACCGCCGTGAACAAAGGCAGGATTTTTTTCCAGAGTCTGAACCAGATTAGGTCGGATTGCATCTTTAAGCAAAGCCGCAACTGCACCTGTACACTTTAGCATTCCAAATTTTACGTCTTCTTTAGAATAAGTTTGACCAATAGTGATGTTTGAAATGCGTTCTTTTAATTCGCTGATTGTTTTACTCAGGCACACAATCGCCATAATTTCAGAAGCAACTGAAATTTGAAAATGACTTTCCCGTGGAACGCCGTCAATTCTGCTTCCAAGACCGATTATCACATTGCGCAAAGCCCGGTCGTTAAGGTCTACGCAGCGTTTCCAAGTTATTGTGCGCGGGTCAATGCCAAGTTCGTTTCCCTGCTGAAGATGATTATCGATTAAGGCAGCCATAAGATTGTTTGCCGCAGTAATAGCGTGAATGTCGCCGGTAAAGTGAAGATTTATGTCTTCCATAGGAACAACTTGAGCGTAACCACCGCCGCAAGCGCCGCCTTTAATTCCAAAACACGGACCTAACGAAGGTTCGCGCAGGGCAATAACAGTTTTTTTGCCGATTTTATTAAGTCCGTCGCCCAAAGCAATTGTTACGGTGGATTTTCCTTCGCCAGCAGCAGTAGGAGTCATGGCAGTAACAAGAATAAGTTTTCCGCGCTTTTTGTTATCTAAGGCTTTTTCCTGCAGAATTTTTAACTCTTCAAAAGAAATTTTTGCCTTGTACCTTCCATAAAGTTCAAGATTTTCTTCATTTATGCCCACTTTTTTTGCAACATCGCAAATATTTTCCATAACGTTTTTCTGGGCAATTTCAATGTCTGTCATTTTCCACTCCAAGTTTTTATGCTTTTATAAAGCAAAGTTCAAATCAGTTTAAATGATTAAATTAAGCGATTAAAAAAGTCAAAATAACTTTTAAAAGATTCTATCAATGATAGCAAAAATTTTTACAAAATTTAAGGGTATTTTCATAGAAAAAAAATCTTCAGTAGTTGACGCAGCTAAGTTTTGTACAAAAATCTTTTTTCTGCGAAAGAAATTTTTTTTAGAATTCAAATTCAGTTTGTTTTGAATCTTCGAAGGCAAGAATTATGTCTTTTTTATCATAATTTACGCTGAACGGAACCTTATTAAATTCGTCTGAAAACTCTCCTGTAGAATTTATGCAGTCTTCTTCAAAATCAGAAAGAATTTTTTCAAACTTGGACAGGGCACTTTTTGCAGTTTTTGTGTCAAAGCTAAGCTGTTTTTTAACCACATACTGATTTAAGAGAGATTTTATAAAATCAAGTTCTTCAAGGCTAAGGGTCATACTTTTTTATTTTATAGCTTATTGCATTCTTAGGCAAACCGCTTTTTTTAGTGATTTTTTGTGCTGATGATTTTACGCTGATTTTTCACCTAAAATGTGGACGTACACAAAAGTTCTAGTTCTTGGCTGGAAAGACTTCTGTATTCGCCGGGCTTTAAATTTGGGTCAAGATTTAAATTGTTTATTTTTAAGCGCTTTAGGTAAATTACTTCGTTGTCTAGGGCTTTAAAAATGCGCTTTATTTCGTGGAACATTCCTTCGCAAACGCTTATGAGGCAAACTGCCGGAACTTCCGGAAATTCTTCTTCGCTCTTCCATTCCAGTTTTGCACCGGCACAGTCCGCTTCGGGAGCTTTTCCTTCAGCAGCAATATGAATTCCCTGTGCGATTTTTTCTGTATAGATTTTTCTGTTTTCTGAATCAACTTTGTCGCGCAAGTGAACTAGGTAAGTTTTTTCTGCCTTGTATTTTGGAAAAGTGAGTTTATGATTCAAAAGTCCGTCGCTTGTGATGATTAAAAGACCTTCGGTGTCAAGATCTAGCCGCCCTACCATACTCAAGTTTCCGCCAAGGTACTTGCGGTTTTCTTCATCTTTTAGAAGATCCATTACAAGTTCGTGACTGTCGCTTTTTGTGGAGCAAACGTATCCTGCAGGTTTGTTCAGCATAAAATACGCATTTATTGCAAGTTCAAGGACTTCTCCGTTAACTTCGATTTTATCGTTTTCTACATCAATTTTTTCGTCTGGAGAAAGAGCTAATTTTCCGTTGATTTTTACATTTTTGCCCCGAACAAGATTTTTTACATCTTTGCGGCTGCCATAGCCTGAACTTGAAAGAATTTTATCAAGTCGCTCTAAACTTATTTTCTTTTCCATAAGCGATGATTATACAGGCGATTTTGGGTTCGGTGCAAGATTGAGGGAGAAGCGGGAATTTGTAACGGGCGCTTGTAGTGAAGTGATTTGTTTTCGTAGAAGAATTTGTTTGTTAAGCGGGAATTTTGTTTCAAGTACACGCGCGCGCGGAGTACTAAAAGATTTTTTTTCTAACGAAGAGAATTTTTTCTTAACAAAAAAAATTTTAGGCACTACACACGTTGCGCGCGCGGAATGTCGCAGATTTTTTCTTAACAAATAAATTTTTTAGTTTAGAAAAAAAAATTTCGGCATCACACAAGCCAAGCCTAGCCCGCTATGGAGGCCCGGAGTTCCTGCAACCGTAGGTTGCAGGAATGAGCGAATAGCGAAGGCCGGAACAGCGGCTTCATAATAAAACTTCCAGCCGAAGCGCGATTAGCGCGAGAAGAAAAATTTCTTCTTGAAGCAAAAAATCTTGCTCCAAAACAAAAAAATGAACGAAATTAAAACCCTTTTGTACAAGCACTTTTTATACTATACTTTTTTTGACTGAGGTAACTTATGAATAACAAAATTTATATTATTGGCCATAAAAATCCTGATACTGACTGCATTGTTTCGGCGGTGGCTTATGCGCGGCTTAAAAATATTTTGGGTTTTCCTGAATACGTGGCGGCGCGTGCAGGGCATTTGAATCCGCAAACTGCCTATATTTTTGAAAAATTCAAGGTGGCGCGGCCAGTTTACATTCCGAATCTTGTTCCGAAAGTTGAATATTATATGCCTGAAGAATACGAAACTGTTAACGAAGATGTTTCGGTTTGGGAAGCTATTAGC
>CAZXCR010000103.1:0-6346 GCA_964639315.1 uncultured Treponema sp.
TGCTGATTTTTGGCGGCTTAGATTTGGTGTAGGAAAGCCAAGTAACGGTAATGTAGCGGACTGGGTTTTAGGCGCCTTTTCTAGCGATGAAAAAATAATTCTTTCGCAGGTTTTTGCAAATGCAAATATTCTGTTTGCAAAGCTTTTGTCGGCAAAAGACCCTTCTCATCTGATTAATGAATGGGGCAAGAAAAAAATTATTTAGGCTGAAGAAAATTCGCGCGCGTGATGTCGCGGACTTTTTGTTACTAGGTTAAAATTTGAGGTTAAAAAAAATTACAAAAAAGGTGAAAAAGCCTAGCCCCGATGGTAAGGGCGGCGAAGCCGTTCAAAACTGCAAGTTTTGAATGACAACCCTGGACAGCGGGTTTTCTAAAAAAATTTTCACTCGGAACGTAAAAAAAAAATCCTGAAATATAAAAAATTTCGCTCCAAAAAATCTGGCACAAAAAAAATCTGGAATAAAAAAAATGACAAATGAATCTGAAAAAAAATTGCAGTCAAAAATAAATTCTGCACAATGCCTTTCTTTTAACCGGCTTTACGAACTTGCAAAAAAACTTACTTCAGAAAGCGGCTGTCCGTGGGATAAAATGCAAACGCCTATGAGCCTTAGAGCGCCACTTAGCGAAGAAACCGCCGAAGCAGTTGACGCAATTACAAGCGCAGAGGTTTCGCACGTAAAGGAAGAACTTGGCGACGTTTTTTTTAATCTTCTGCTGATTGCTGAATTTTACGAGAAAACTGGCGATTTTGGAATTGAACAGGTTTTTGATGAGATTTGCGAAAAACTTATACGAAGACATCCGCATGTTTTTGGAAATTTAAGCGGAAAAATGAGTCTTGCTGAACTTAACAAAAATTCTAATTCCCAGCTTAGCAATTCTGCCGAAAAAGATGAAAGTCAGCTTAAAAAACTGAACGAGCAGTGGGATAAAATAAAACTCAATGTTGAACATAGAAAAACAAATTTTCCTCTTGATGAAGTTCCTGCTGGATTCGATCCGCTTTTAAAAGCGTATAAATATTTAAGTAAGGCTTCAAAATCAGGATTCAAGATAAAAAATCAGGAAGAGGCTTTTGCTGACATTTTGGCTAATCTTGAAAAAATAAAAGCTTCCTGTGCGCAAATTAAAAAAAATCAGCAAAGTCAAAGTCAAAATGCTGAACCTTTTACAAAAAATTGCGATGCTCAGCTAAACGAATTTTACAATCAGCTTGAAAAAGAATTTGGGGTGGCTTTCTTTTCTCTTGTAAATTTGGCGCTTGACTGCAAAATAAATCCGAATGTTGCTTTGATGAGGGCGAACAAAGAATTTTACAAAAATCTTCTGCAAAACCAAAAATGATGGTGCTTGCGGGGAGTAGTTTTGTGCCTGCTGCCATAAACTGCAAGTTTCTTGAGTCCTGCAAAAGTGGACAGCAGCCCGTTTTTCTTGTATATTTACTTTATCTTTAAAATCAGAATATTTTTTAGAGAAAATTTTGGAGAACAAATGAAAAATTTTATTAACAGCGAAGTTTTGGAAGACGAAGAAGAAAAATCAAAGAAGCCAGAAATGCCTGACCCTCTTACAGAAAAATTTTTAAAAACAAGACAAATTCTTTTGAGTGGCGAAATAAATAAGGAACTTGCTGAAAAAATTGTAAGGCAGCTTTTAATTCTTGAAGCAGACAGTTCAGACCCAATTTATATTTACATTGACAGCCCTGGTGGCGATGTAGACGCTGGTTTTGCTATTTTCGACGCAATCCGCTTTGTAAATGCGCCAGTTTATACTATTGGAATGGGACTTATTGCAAGTGCCGGCGCTCTTATTTTGCTTGCGTGTCCAAAAGAAAGAAGACTTGGTCTTCCGCATTCAAGATATCTTATTCATCAGCCTTCAAGCGGACTTCGTGGAGTTGCAACTGATATTGAAATTCACGCTGCTGAAATTGCAAACACAAAAACTGTTATTAACAAAATAATTTCAGAAGAAACTGGAAAGCCTCTTGATCAGGTTACAAAAGATACTGACCGCGACTTTTGGCTTGGTGCTCAGGAATCTGTTGAATACGGTTTAATCAGCAAGGTTATAAGCAAACGTTCTGAGTTGAAGTAATTTTTTGTTTAAGTAAAAAAATTTAATCCAATGTATTTTGAACTTTCTGATTCACTAAAAAGCGAAATTCTCTTTGCAATGGAAGATCAAACTTCAGAATATTTTTTTGATTGCGAAAAGGTTTTGCTTCAGAAAAAAGCTGAATGTGAAAATTTTGAAGTGGGATTAGAAAGTGGAAAATATGTAAAAATTCCTGAATGGAAGAGTGCAGATGGCTACGCTTTGCTTGAGGAATTTACAGATTCATTGCATTCTCCGCTGGCGAGGGAAGATTTAAAGCGAACTTTGACTGGCGGAAGGGGGGTGTTCAGAAATTTTAAAAATGTGCTCAAGATGTACCCGGGCGCTGAAAAAAAATTCAATTTATTTAAAGAAAAAAAAATGAAATCTAAAATAATTGAATGGTACAATAATCTCCGTGAATCCTGGGGGCTTGAAGAATTAGAAAGCCTCGATGAAGATGCCTTTGAAAGTGGCGACCTTGTTCAGGATGATTTTGAGTTTAGTGAATATGATTTTGAAACTGATAAAAATTATGTTCAAAACGGAGAAAAACTTCTGGCAGACGAAGTAAAAGATCAGTTTTTAGGAGAAATAGGTCAGTCTGCTGCGTTTTTATGCAGCAAATTAACTGAAATTGCTGATTTTGAGAATAAATTTGGCTTTGTATGCCGTTCTCATTCAGAAGATTTTTCCGGCTGTATTTTATATTCATTTTGTCCGCCAAGTGCAAAAAAAACTGTGCTTCTTACGGATTTTTTTGTTTTGAAGAATTTTCGCGGTTTAGGAATTGGAAAGGAACTTCTTTCTAAAAGTCTTTCATATTTAAAAAAACGCGGAATTCAATGGGTTTTAATTTCAAACATTATTGTTCCTGATTTTATGGAACTCTTGCTTTTGGAAATTGGATTTGAAAAGTCTGGTTCTTTTTTCATAGCAGATTTATTTAGGGAAGCAGAATA
Organism: uncultured Treponema sp.; assembly: GCA_964639315.1. Lineage (GTDB taxonomy): Bacteria > Spirochaetota > Spirochaetia > Treponematales > Treponemataceae > Treponema_D. Next base: position 3,068 of record CAZXCR010000103.1, read on the forward strand.
AAAATTAGAAAAATTTTTGTTTCTGCAGTTTGCGCATTATTTTTTAGCGCGGAATGTTCTAAAGAAACTTCTTAGAGCTTGTGTCAAAAAACTGAAAATTACAATTTTTGTCAGGTTTGTAAAAGGGAGTTTCTTTATTTTATTTATGATTTTTTAGAGGTAGAAAAATGGCTTACAATCACGATAGCGGATTGAACGAAGAAAGAGTTGCTGCATTCCTTCAGGATGCTGTAAAAAATGTAGAAAGTGCCACTGAAGCTGACATTAAGGCTTTTGAGCAGATTAAAAAATTAATTAAGAAAAATGTTCCTTTTACACGCAGAAAGTATGTTTATGCTTTTCTTGTAAAAAATGCCACATCTTCTTTTAGAGGAAGTCGTTTTGGTAAGGAAAAGAGCGAAAAATTTACTCGCGGACAGCGCAATCCTCGCTCAGAAAATTCAACTGGAAACGAAGAAAAACGCGAAAGAGCACCAAGAATTCGTATTGATTCTTCTGATTCTGCAACAATTTTTATTGGAATTGGACACAATCGCCGTGTTGCACCAAGAGATCTCGTAGGTCTTTTAGTAAGTGTTGCCGGTCTTGAAAAAACTAGAATTGGCGAAATTAGAGTGCTTGCAAATTATTCATTTATTCAGCTTTACAAAGAAGACTGCGAAAAAACAATTTCTGCACTTAATGGATACGAATATCGCGGAAGAAAATTGAGTGTAAGTTATTCTCGCAAAAGAGAAGGCGAATTTGATGAATCAGAAAATTCTGAAGTTGCAAAAGTTTCTGCAGCCGAAGTAAAAAATGATGAGACCATCGAAGAAGCAAAAATCAGCAGTGCAAAATCTTATTCTTTTAGCGAAGAAGAAATTCCTTCAAATGTTTCAAATGAAGGTCACGCTGATACTTCGCTGAACACTGAAGAAGCAAAAATTGCTGCTGAACAAAAAGCATTTGCCGCTGAACAGAAGGCGTCTTCAAGTGCAGATTTGGCAAAGTCAGAAGAAAAACCCTTTTCTGAAACAACTGACGACGGTCAGGTAAAATCGCATTTTGGCGATGGTGCAGCGTATTGATTAAAATAATTCCAAGCGGTCCGTTTATGCAAAATTCTCTGGTCGTTTCTTTGACTGGAGATTTTAGTAGCGGATCGAAAGTTTTTATTACAGATCCCGCTTCGTGTGCATTCTGCAAGGATGAAAATTCCATTATTTCTTTTCTTGAGCAGAATAATCTTGAGCCTGTGGCAATTTTTTTAACCCACGGACATTTTGATCACGTTGCGGGGCTTTCTGTTTTAAAGCGCAAATTTCCAACTCTTCCAATTTTAATTCACAAAAATGATTCACATTTAATTGGAGAAAATTCCCAGAACTTTCAAAAAAATTTTCTTGCTGCAATGGATTTTTTGGATTTCCTTCCGAGCGTTTCAAATCTTCCAGCCGCTGATTTTTTTCTTGAAGATGGCAAGCTTTTTTCATCTTACATAAATCTTTCAGGATTTGATGAATGGCAGGTAATTTTTACTCCGGGGCACACTCAGGGAAGTTGCTGTTTTTTCAATAAAAATAAGAAAATTTTGATTTCTGGCGACACAATTTTTTATCATTCTTATGGCAGAACTGACTTAGCGGGCGGAAACGAAACAAAAATGATTGAAAGTTTAAATAAAATTTATTCAAATCTTCCAAAAGACACTTGTGTTTATTCAGGTCACGGAGAATGCGGATTTTTACTTGGCGAAAATCTTTAGCGCGGATTGTAGGGAAGTGAAGCGCCGCCTGTTACCTGCCAGATTATTGGTAAAAAATCAGAGGAGCCTTTTTTTACTTGGAGACTTGCAAAGCACGGAACTTGACCTCCGCGTGGACGAGAAATGCTTCCCGGATTGAGCGTTAGGATTTTTCCTGGATTTAGCCTCGAAGTAGCAACGTGGGTGTGTCCGTAAAAAATCAGTTCAGAATTGTCAGTCTTTGCAAGATGTAAAAGTTTTTCTGTTCCACTGTAAATTGAAAAAAGATGTCCGTGAGTCACAATTGCTCTGTGCCCTGCAACTTTAAATCCCTGAACTTGCGGAACTTTTAACTGCGAAAATGCGGGCTTGGTTTTATCATCATCATAAGACGGATTTTTTATTGGATAAATAGAAGCGTCGCCGTTGCCCTGCGCAAATGCAATTACTGGCGGAAGAATTTTTGCAATTTCTTTGCTTGCGCTTGCTCTGTGGATTATTTGAAGAAGGTCATTTATTCCGTCTCCGCAAAAAACAAGAAGGTCGCTTTTACTTCCCTTTTCTTCGAGAATTTTTTGAAATGTAAAAGGATTGTTGTGCGAATCCGAAATGACTAAAATTTCAGCACAATCTTTTTCTTCGAGTTTTAAAATCGCCTCTGTGCTGCCTAAAAGTCCGCTTGAATCCTGTGTGAGCGAATTCACTAGTGTTCGTCCCTTTCTAAAATAAAATGATTGCTTGAAACAAGGCCGGTTTCGCTGTCAACGTAGCGTCTGATTTTTTTGTTTCCGACTATGCTTTGCACGTGATAAGGCAAATTTTTGTCTTTTGCAATCGGCGAGGGAAGTTCAGCCATATAGCGCACTGCGTTTACAAGAATGTTCTGCAAGTCTGTGTCGATTTTTTGCTCGGTTTCTGAAAGTGATATGTCTTCGCTTTTTGAGTTTTCGTAATCTAAAATGAACGTGCATTCCGCTTCCTGACCTAAAATGTCATCTTGCGGGAAAAATGAAAAAATTGAAAACGGTTCATCTGAATTCCAATCGTCTTGAAGTCTTGCAAGTGCAGCGTGAGTTTTTTCTGGCGCACCTAAAATTATAATTCCGCTAAGGTCAAGTTCCGAAAGTAGACCGTAGAGTGAACTGATTCTGTTGTGAAGATCTGACGGAAATAAAATTGGGTAGATAATTCCGCCTTCGTCTTTTAAACCAAATTCTCTGCTTAAAATTTCAATGCTTGATTTATAAAAATTTTCTTCGTTGCAGCCATAAGCAAAAAGAACTGCAATTGTTTTTCCGCTGTAGGAATCTGAATGAAGATAAGTTTTTTCTTGTGTATAGTTTTGCTCGTTTTCTTGAACATTAAGTTCCAGATTATTTTGAAGATAAGAAGCCTCTTTTTTGTCTTTTGTGCAGGACGCTAAAAAAAATGCGCTTAAAATAAAAAAGCAGCTTTTAAAAATCCAAGTTTTTTTAGTTTTCATGCCGCTGATTCTACAATAATGCGAAAAAAAATGAAACACAGGCGGATTTTGCGCGAGGGTGATGATAGGG
>CAZXCR010000104.1:0-6295 GCA_964639315.1 uncultured Treponema sp.
GTTTTAAAGCATACATTACGCTAGTTGTAATTCCCGAAGAATGCCAGTCCATTCCTAAAACTGCACCAAGCGACTGAAACCACAGCGGATCGCTTAATCGGCGCAAAACTTCTTTTTTTCCATACTGAATTAAAATCGCTTCAATAATTTCAGTTCCTAAATCGCGCATTCTGTCAGCAAGCCACTTAGGAACGGTTCCAGTGTGAAGAGGTAAATCTGCATGTCCTGTACGACGCAACATAGTTTTAATTTATCACAATAAAAAAAATCAGCAAATGACAAAGACAAAAAATTTAAGTATAGTTGATTTTATGATTAAGCAGGAAATTCAAGATACAGAATTACAAGAACATTTAAATTCAATTCATAAAGACGAAATGTCAGTATTTGTTATGGCAGACGGACGCATTCGCGGCGCACTTTTTAACGGAACACAATTTGTAAACCAAATGAGGGTTCAGCACAACTTAGGCATCCTTGAAACTATGATTTTGGGTCAGGCAAGTTTGTGTGGAGCGCTTTTAATTCCCACAATGAAGGGGAAAGAACACAAAACCTGGCGTTATGAAGTTGACGGTCCGGCAAAGGGATTTTCTGTAGAAGCCGACAGTTCTGGCTATGTGCGCGGGTATCTTTTTAATGAGCAAATTCCCTTAGAAAAACCTCTCGAAAATTGGGATTTAAAGCCTTTTTTAGGTGACGGAACAATGACAATTTCTACAGTTCGGGAAGGATTTAAAACTCCGGAAACAAGTTCTGTAGAAATTCTGTACAAAAATATTACAAAAGATTTGGCGTGGTTTTTCCAGCAGTCTGAGCAGATTCAAACCGCATTCAACACAAGTATTTTTATGGATACAAAAGGCAGAGTTGTGGGAGCAGGTGGAATGTTTTTGCAAATTCTCCCAGAAACTGGCGGTACAAAAAAAATCGGTTCGCAACTAAATAGTTCTGCAAATCAAAAAGATGATGCGCAGTTAATTGAAAATGTAGAAAACGCATTCAGCGCAGCACCTTCGCTTGGAAAATGGTATGCAGAAAATGGAAATCAGGAAGATTTAATTTACGGTTTGTTTGAAGAATTTAAACCGAGCATTGCTGTAACAAGAAATATTATTTTTGACTGTCCTTGCACAAAAGATTTTTACTTAAAATATATTCGCAGCCTTCCGCAAAAAGAACTTGATGATATCAAGAAAAACGGTCCTAATCCGCTGGAAATTGTTTGCAGAAACTGCTCGAGTGTTTACCACATTCCTGTAGACGAAATTTAAAAAATTAAAGGCATCTGTAAAAATTTCTTAAAAAACAAAATTCTACAGATGCCATAAAAAAACTGCCGCAACCCACCCGCTGCAGCAGGGAAAAAATCTTTTATTACCCTAAATGTCTTTAAAATATATCAAATAAAAATCTACTGCGCAACTATAAGATTTTTACCTAAAAAAAATAACCGCGTAAAGAAGTTTTTTCACTTACCTTTCTAAAACTGACCTAAATTCAAAAAATAAGAATCGTCTTATCATTTTCAAAGAAATTTATTGTTACTAATCTTTTTTATTTGGGTTTAAAATAGTGAAAATTAAATGAAGTCAAAACGAAAATTTTGGCTTTTTTAATAAATTTTTTTTACAGAGGTGTTTTTATGAAATCAATGAATGTTTTAAAAAAAGGTCTTTGTGCCTTAGCTTTAGCAGCAGTTTGTTCAGTTGGACTTTTTGCTCAGGAAAAAGAAAATGCTCCTAAAATGCCAGCTCCAAAAGATATGCAGGAATTTAAAGGAGAACTTGGAACTACAAAAGTAAAGGGAAAGGAATTTATCACATTAAAGACTGAAAAAGATATTTTCATTTTAACAGTTGAAAAGAATATGCTTCCACCAAAAGAAAAAGCACAAAATACTCCTGCTCCTGCACCAGAATCAAATGACCAAAAAGTAAATAAAGCTCCAGAAAATGCTCCTGAGCAGACAGTTCAAAATAATGAAAAACCTATTCCTGCTCCAAAAAAAGCAGATATGCCTGTTCAGCACATTTCTTCTAAAGAACTGAAGATTTTAAAAGGTCGCGATGTAAAACTTATAGGAAGCCTTGATAAAGATTCAAATGTAATTATTGTAAAGGGAATCATTACGGCAAATTCTGAAGAAAAAGCAAAATAATTTGTTTTTTAGAAAATTATAAGATTTTTTAATACCGTGAATTTAGGTCATTTCTAAATTCACGGTATTTTTTTTATTATTTTTTCTTTGAATCAATGTAAGAATATTTATTAGCAGCTTTTTTACTGTAGCGGAATCCTACATCAATCTGATAATTCCACGAATAGTCAAATGGCTGAATATTTCTGTTACTACCTAAATTTGCATAATCAAAACTGAATATTCCGTTAGCAATAATAGTCCAGTACTTTGCAACAGGAAGTTCAACGTCCGCAAGTAAACCAAGTCCAAAGTACAAAAAATTATATTCATCAGTCATTTGATACATAAAATGCGGACCGGCAGCAGCTTTTATAAACACATACTTCCACATATCACTTTCAAACATTGGTCCCCAAAAAGCATCAACTGCACCCAAAATAATTTGCTTTGATTTTTGCTTCATTCCGTTAAAAGTATTTGCAACCGGATAATAAAACGCAAGTCTAGTATAATTGTTTACAGGCTGAATATTTACAGTTTGCATTGTAACAAAAGCACCAATCAGAGAATTTTGATAAACAAAATTACTTCGGTCATCCATCTTTTCAAGACGAGTTACTAGCGAAGAGGAAAGTCCGTAATTGAATATTACAAAAGGCGTTTGCTTTATAACCGGAAATCCTGTTTTTGGATTCTCTTCGCCTTCTGCAGTAGAAGTTTCAGTTTTTAAATTTTCTGATAAATCCTGATTTTCCTGACTAAAACTGAATGAAAAAATTCCGCTTAACAAAATGATAAAAAATAAAATTTTTTTTATATTCATACAAAACGCCCTATTTTGAAACAAGATAAAGTGTTAGGGAAACAGTTTCGCCTTCTGAATCTTTCCAAACTAAATAAAGCATAGAGCCGCGAACGTCCCATTCTGAAACAACGTTATATGATGGATTTTCAACTTCAAAAACCAAAACGTTGTTCATTACAGTGTAAGTTCCCTGATAAGACGCCGTTCCAGAAGAAGTTTTTATTTTTGCACTAAAAGTGTAATCACTCTGAAAACGAATTGTATTTCCTGTGTTATCAGTCCAGTTTCCGTACAAAGGAGATGGCGTGTAACATCCAAAAAGCAAAAAAACTGCAAATGTTAAAATTAAGCTAGCAAAACTTGTTTTCAAAAATTTTTTCATAATATTTTCCTTATCTTTGATTTTATTATTCGCCCCAACCGTAACCAGTTGATTCTTCTCCAACTTCCCAACTTACCTGCTGATTTGAAAGAATTGTATTTCCGCTGTTGTCATAAGTTGTAACAAGATAATATCCATCTCCGGCAGCGCCACTCACAATCTTTAAATTGTCATAATACACAATTCCCGGATACATTCCCTTACAATCCACAGAATTGCTCATTGAACCGTTTGCACTCATATTACAGCTTGTATCTGTGCTTCCATTCAAAATAAAATATTCAACACAGCGACTTTTTTCATCATCACTAAGTGAATTATAATCGCTTCCGTTTCCGTTTATATTGCCTAAGTAAAGAGTTCCATCACCCGAAGCATAAAAATCAGAATAATTTGTATAAGGCATTTTAATTTCTGCCCCAAGCCCCGCAACACTCGATTTATAAGTTAAACTTCCGCTAATATCGCCATTTACAGTTTCGCTTCCAAGCTTGTCCATATCATTAGATTTATGCATTAAAGTAAGCTTTGACTGTGAATGCATTACCGTTTTGTTGTACTCGCGGAACCACTGGTCTGCTGTAATTGCACCATATCCACGACAGTTAAATTCTGTGTCAGTTGAAGGGTCGTTTGAATGACTTCCCTGACTTTGAATATTCAGCGAAATTACCTTGTAATAATACATTTCGCCCGCTTTTGCACTGGAATTTGAATCTACTAAATAAGTTTCGCTTGTTGTAGCAACCTTCTTAAATCCGCTTGAACACGAAGTAGAACGATACACTGTATATGCGTAAGGACTTTCGTTTTGTGGCGCATCCCAAGTAATTTTTACAGGATAAACTCCGTTAGTATTTGCACTCCAATCTTCAGAGAACTGAGCATTTTTTGTTGCACAAACATTTGTTGGCGCAGAAGGATGTGGCGCAGCTGCAGAACTTAATTCACTTTCAAGATTTTCTGAATTTAATGTGGCGATTTTATAATAATTGTATTTTGCAATTTCATAAAAAATGTAGCCGTCACTGTCAACAGAAAATTCAATAACATCAGTAAGTCTTGTAAAAGTTTCTGTGAGCGAAGAAGAAATCCAAATACTGTATGAATAAGAAATTCCATCAATTTCTGAACCGATTGCAGGTTTCCATTTTAAGTAGACTTTGCCGTCTGCCAAAGAATCATCTTCTTGAACACTAAGCGTTGTTGGTGGACTCAAAATAAATCCCATTGCCGGACTTGTGCTGTCTGAACCGCTGTCGCTAAATCCACTTTTTTGCTCTCCAGATTCATAACTTGCGATTGTCATAACATAGTAATAGTAGTACAAACCAGTTTTTAAGCCTGCGCTATCTACGTAAGAAGTGTCTGTTGTTCTTGATTTTATAAGACTTACAACTGAATCTGCGGAACTTGAGCGGTAAATATTGTAATAAACCGTTGGAGTTTCTCCAGCAGAATTTTCTGAAGCACTAACAGAATCCCAAGAAATCTTGAGACTTTTTTTGCTTGTTCCATAACCGTCTACAACCTTAACATTTTCTGGAGCTACAGGAGCGCCTTCTGTTAAAGAATAGCCCATTGCAATCGAACTTTTTGCAGACTTTTCACTGTAAGAATTTACAGCAACAATTTTGTAGTAAAATTCAGTTCCCTGCTGAGCCGTTGAAATTTCGTCAGAATACAAAGACGAACTTGCGTTAATTGTATCAATAAGTTCCATACTTGAACCGTCTTCTTCAATACCGCGATAAATTTCATATTTTTCAAGATTTGCAGAATCTGAAGAAGATTGAGTCCAGGTAACTTGAATTTCCGAAGTTGACTTACCTTTCCAGGCAACAACATTTTGTGGCGGAGAAAAAAGACTGCCGCAAGCATTAGTAGCATCATTTGAAATATCAGTAAAATCGCTTGAAACGTAACCTTCACCAATATTCTGAGCACAAATTCTATAATAATATTTGTAAGAATATTCTGAATCATCATAACTTGGCGATGAAAGAATTTGATCTGTATAAGTTGTTTTGTAAACAAAGGAATTTAAAACTGAAAATTCTTCTTCTTCCGGAACTGAATAATTTCCCTGCTCATCAGGCTGAACAATCGCCCTTTCAATTACATACGAAGACGCATTTTCAACTTCTTTCCAGCTTACAATGATTTTATCAGCATAAATTTCTTCACTGGCAAAAACCTGCTCTGGAGCGCTAAGAACAACTGTATCACCAGAATAATTAAAAAGTTCTGCTAAATCCGTAACGTTAGCTTCCGAATCCATAGCAATTTTTCCCTGAAACCAGTCCGCACACGAAGTAAACCCAAGACAAGCCGCCAAAAGAATAATTTTATTTAGAATGTGTATATTTCGTTTCATAGTACTTCCCCCTTATTCAGCAGGCCACCAGCCGTAAGTTGTGGATTTTAATTCATACGATGTATCGCTGTGAATCTGCATAGGGAACCATTTTTTACGAGTTGAATTATCACTTGTATCAACCATTGTTTCTGTTACTGAATCACGGGTAATTGTAACTTTCAAAGTGCTGTTATCAGTGCAGCTAAAATTAAGAGTTGCTGAATAATCCAAAGGAATGTCTGTGTCGCAGGTTTCAACTGAAATATCATGAGTATTCCTGAACTTATAGATATAATTATCTGCATTTCCCTTAATTGCACAGGAATTCTGACTGCACGAAATTTTCACAGGTGATGTAACATTATCCCCAGACGGTGTATAAAAGAGCGGTCCATAACTTGAGAAGGTATAATACTGTTTGTATTTTCCAATTCCCACATCCGACCATGCGCTTTCTCTGGAAGTAAACACAGCATTACCTGTAGCGCCTACCTGAGTTCCTGCCCCACCATATTCAAACTGACTTGAAATATTAGAATATTTTGAATCTCCACCGTCATTCATATAAAATCCGTAAGCAAGAACTAGCATTGCAGCTTTTGTAAG
>CAZXCR010000105.1:0-6249 GCA_964639315.1 uncultured Treponema sp.
ATATGCCTGCGACAAACTCGACGAGTAAAATGCCAAAGGCATTTTACTCAACTATTGGGGCTAGGCGTTCTCACCTAAAAATTTATCTCTAAAAATCCTTTTCAGTTTTTTTTAGGAAAGTCAGCAATTTTTGTGGACTTTGCTATGTTTTATAATAAAAATAATGTTAAAATAGCTTAGGGGTAAGAAAGTTTTTAAACTCGGTGTAAATTTTGAAAGCTTCTTATGAAGAAATCTATAAAAAAGGATTTTATATGAAAAAAAAGTTTTTTTTAGTTTTACTAAGTATTCTCTTTGTAAAAAACGCATTTAGCACAGAAATCTTTTCTGTAAGACCTTCTGATAATGGTGAACAAATTGTTTACAAAGAAAATTCAGAAAAAAAAGCAAGTTCTGACGGAGTTGAAATTTCTGTAAGTGCAGCATTTGAAAGTCAGGATAATACACTTGCTTACGTGGTTAGAATTTACAACAAGTCTGATAAAGATTTTTATTTTAACGAATCGGATATTTCAATTTTTGAAGGAAATTATCAAACTCCGTACTGGGAAACTTTAAAGTACCTTCCAGCATCTCTTTACTACGCAAAAAAACAGCACGAAGCTAACATAAACGACACTCTTACGGCTCTTGATATTAGTCTTGCTGTTTTAGATGCATTAATTCCAGATCCGCCGCCACCAGAGCCAAAGAAAAAGCGGCAAGAAATCCGTTCGCCTAAAAAAGATAAAGATAAGGTGGAAGAAGAAGACGTTGTAAGATTCAAGCCGCCAAAAAAAAGACAAAAGCCTTACCCAGACGAAGATTATTTTTGGCACGATATGGCTTATTTAGGAATTTCAAATTCTTTAATTTGGGACAGCAAACTCGACTTTTTAAAAGAAAATTTGTTATTCACCAAAACTGTAAAAGCAGGCGAATCTTATGTTGGAGTCGTTTTTTCTCCGAATGGAACAAAGCCTGACTACAAATTTTCTATAAAAGTTTCAGAAAGCGAAAGTCTTGAATATACATTTTGCCGAAGCGACAGAGAAGATATAATTCATCCGTGGAAAGACAGAAATTATGGTCGCCATTCTATAACTTTTGGACTGACCTTGCCTTACGAAAGTTGGGGAATTTACTACATTTACTCAGGAACAATTGTGGGTGCTTACTGTGGAATGAATTTTCCTTTTGACGGAATTGATACACAACCTTATGGAACTGCACTTAATAATGACAGCACACTTTCTTCAATAGAATTTGCCAGCGATGTAGACAAAACTTGCGACTACTTGGTAAATGCAACTGGAAGAACAAGTTACGAAATGTCTGGATTTTGTGCAGGAATTACAATAAAAACCTTACCGTACACTTGGCTTATGCTTGGTTGCGGACTTGATATTTGTCAGGATTTTTATGAAGGAGAAATTTACTGGCGCAACAAAGGCGACTCTACTGCTGACTACGAATTTTGGACTGAAGGCTGGTTTTCTGCTGAGAACACAAGACTTTTTACTTCACCGCAAATCGGTATAAATATGATTTATAATTTTATTGACATTACCGGAATTTTTGAGTGGAGAATTAACGAAGGACCAAAATTTGAGATTATGCTTGGTTTTGCAATTTAAAATTTAGGGTATTTAGTAAAAATCATTTTTGATGTTTTTTAAGATGCCTTTAATTCAAATAAAATTTCAATAATTCTTGAGGTAAACAGAATGAAAAAACTTAGTACTTTTTTTGCTGCAATAATTCTTAGTCTTGCAGTTTCGATTCCGCTTTTTGCAAACACACAAATTGTTGTTCTTCACACAAACGATCATCACGGGCAAGTGCTTCAAACTTCGGATAAAAAAGGCGGACTTGAATATGAATCAACTTATGTAAAAAAAATCCGTGCAGAGTACAAAAATGTTCTTCTTCTTGACGCAGGCGATATAAATATGGGAACGGCACTTTCAAATATGTTTTTGGCTGAACCTGATATTTTGGCGTACAACAAGATGGGCGTTGATGCAATGACTTTTGGAAATCACGAATTTGATAACAATCAGGAAGTTATTGAAAACCAGATGAAAATGTCGAATTTTCCGTGGTTAAGTGCAAATATAAAAAATGGCAATGCTTATCTTGGAAAGCCTTACATTACAAAGGAATTTGACGGAATAAAAATAGGCATTTTTGGACTTACAACGCTTAGAACTCTTACAATTTCCGGACCTTCGCCAGACCTTAAGTTTGAAAATGAAATTAAAGCTGCAAAAAAAATAGTCAAAATCCTTCAGAAAAAAGAAAAATGCGACTACATAATTCTTCTTGCGCATCTTGGAGATATTTCTGAAACTGATTCGCACATTACGTCTATAAAACTTGCTGAAAAAGTAAAAGGAATTGACCTGATTATTGACGGACATTCACATTCATATTTTGCAGAAGAAAAATATTCTGGCGGAATTCCAATTGTTACGGCAAATGAAAAAACAAAATATGTTGGAACTACAATTCTTGATTTTGATGACAATAAAAAACTCAGCAAATTCAGCTGGAAACCTCAGGAAATTTCTTCTGAACTTTTTGAACCAGACCCGGAAATCACTGAACTTTTAAAGCCTTATGTACAAAAAGCGCAGGAATCTCTTAGTGAAGTTGTAATGACTACAACTGAAGAATTTGAATTTGGTCCAAAACTTACGCGTTACAAGGAAATGGCGAGTGGAGATTTTCTTTGCGATGCAATGCTTGCCTTTGTAAAAAGAATTGGTTCAGATGCGGATTTTGCAATTACAAATGGTGGCGGAATAAGATATTCGCTTCCAAAAGGTGATGTTACAAGAGAAGATATTCTTACAATGCTTCCTTTTGAAAATTATATTTATGTTGTAACTTTGAGCGGAGCTGATGTGCAAAAACTTTTTGACTTCGTGGGTAGCATAAGGCAGGGAGCTGGAGCTTTTGCTCAGGTTTCAAAAGAATGTCGTTACACAATTACTTATGACGAAGAAGGAAATGGTAAAATCAGTGGACTTACAATCAACGGAAAAGAAATTGATGTAAATAAAACTTACAAAATTGTTACCCACAATTATATGGCTGGTGGCGGAGACGGCTATGAAGTTTTAAAAAATTCAACTGATACTTTTAATACTTCTACAATTTTAAGTGATGCTTTTATTGAATACGCAAAAAATCTTGGAACTGTTACACCAAAAACTGACGGACGAATTACCGTAATAAATGGAAAATACTAAGGTAGTTTTCTAAAAAAAAACAAAACATAGCGCTGATTGAGCCTGTCGAAATCAAGCGACTTACTTACAGATGGTGGTTTCGACAGGCTCAACCACCGGGTCTTTTATTTTCCTACATCTTTTTGTAAATTTTATTTAAACTCGAAATTCAGCCTAACAAAAAAAATTAGCGAAAGAAGCCTGCGCTGCAGTAAACTCAGAATTCAACCCATTAATCTAACTGGGCAACAGAAAATTTTTCTATATCTTCGCCACTAATTGGTTTGCTAAAAATATAGCCTTGAATGTAGTCGCAGTGGTAATCTTTTAAAATTTTGTACTGCCAAGTGTATTCTACGCCTTCAACCGTAAGTTTCATATTTAAAGAATGAATAAGCCGCACAATATTTTTTATAAAATTTCCGTGATCGTTATTTAAATAATTGTCTACAATCGATTTGTCTATTTTTACAATTTCTACTGGAATGTAAGTAAGATAGCTAAGCGATGAATAGCCGGTTCCAAAATCATCAAGGGCAAGTTTTACACCAATATTGTTAAATTCTTCAAAAAGACTTATTGATTTTTCGCGGTTATCAATAAAAAGACTTTCTGTAATTTCAATTCCAATCAGTAACGGCGAAACATCGTAAGTTCTTAAAAGACCTTTTAAATAGTCAATGTAAGTGTCGTCCTTTATTTGACCGTAAGAATAATTTATTGAAACCTTGTGAAGTTCTATTCCGTGACGTCGCCATTCTGCAATTTGCTGAACAACTTTTTCTGTAACAATTCGTGCAATTTTTATAATCAGACCATTTTGTTCAGCAACAGGAATAAATTGTGCCGGAGAAAGATTTGAATCTTTTATTCTAGTGAGCGCTTCGTAACCGTAAATGTCGCCTGTGTTTGTATCAATTTGCGGCTGGTAAAGCACAACAATTCCGTCATTTTCAATAGCATCTTTAAGAATTTTTTCAATTTCCTGATTTGACTGAATTTTGACCTTAAGAGAATTATCAAAAACAGTAATTTGATTTTTTCCATTCTTCTTTGAGTGATACATTGCAATATCTGCGTCGGCAACGTATTCATAAAAACGCTTGTATCTGCTGCTGGAATTTACGATTCCAACACTTGCTTGAACAAAAATTTTTCTATCTTCAAAAGAAATTGGTTCATTAAAGACTCTGAGCATAGTTTGAAGATCTGGATTTTCTTCGTTCATATGACCGTTTGTGTACATTAAAATAAATTCGTCGCCACCAAAACGGCACACAAAAAATTTTCCGTCGATTGTAAGACTTTTTAATCGCGTTGCTAGGGTGTGCAAAACTTCATCACCGCAAAGATGAGTGTAAAGGTCATTAATTTTCTTAAAATCATCAATATCAATCAGTATGATTGCAAAGTCTGCCTTACGCGAACTTACGTTGTTAAAAATTTCGTTTACAGTATGACGATTCGGCAAATCAGTAAGAAAATCGTGTTCTGCAAGATATTTTAAATTTTCCTGAGAATCGCGCAGTTTTTTTAGATTTTTATGTTCATTAAAAGTAAGGAAAATAAATATAACCGCAATAACTACAAGCGAAAGAATTAAATACATTACTGGGAAAAGCATAGTTTTGTAATCTTCAATAAAAGAATTTTTTGCAGTTACAAGTTGAGTTCCATTTGGCAAAGATGAAAGGCGAAGATCATATTTTTTTAGAACGTCTTTGTCAAAAATAAAGTTGCCAGAATCATCTCCTTTAAGCGGAATTGAATTTATATCGCGGCCATTTAAAACTTCAAGAAGAAGATTTGCTGCATTTTCACCAAGTTTTGTATAGTCCTGAATTTTTCCGCCTGCAAGTCCGTTGCCAGTTGTGTCGGCAGTATATTTGTAAACAGGAATATGTGTGTGTTCAGCAATAAATTCTTCCTGATTCATTGTATTTGGAAGGTTTTCTTCGAGTTTTGCGCAACTGTTCATCAAAATTACAATCGAATCATTTTCTAAATTTTCCAAAGCATCAGTAAATTCATCAAGCGACAAATTCTGAATATTTATATCGCTAAAAGTGTACTGCGGAAAATTGTGCTGAACTTCCTTAAACTGAATCATATCGCCTAAAGAAGTAAAAGTTTCGTCGTGAAGCGCTACAACTTTTGAAACATAAGGCGAAAGTCTTCCAGCAACGTTGATTATATCTTCCAGATTTATATCCTGATAATATCCTGAAAAATTTTTTGTTTCATTCATTTTTCTTGCTCTTACAGGATTATTAACGCCACAAAAAATAACTGGAATGTCAGAAAAAATTTCGTCGCGAAACTTGCTTATAAACTCAAAGGCAGGCTCGTCGCTTACAAGAATTGCATCGTAGGTTTGTTCGCCAGAAAATTTCTTTTTAAAAATATCATAATTTATTTCTTCCATTGTTGAATAAGGAAATTCTTTGCAGTGTAAAAAATTAATTTCGTAGTGAACATTATTTTTTTTTAGCGGTGGAATAATTCCTTCTAAGAGGGCTAGTGTTGGAGAATAAGTAAAGTCGTAGGAATTTATGTAAAGAATATTTTTTTGATTTGGAGTGGATTTATTTGTAATCCTTAAACTTGAATATTTATAAAGACTGTGTGCTAAAGAAACTATATTTGTAACAACACAAATCATAGCAATAAGAACTAAAATTGAAATTATTGTTCGTTTCTTTGTAATGTGAATCAATTAAAGCCTCTGTTTTTACGGATGTTTGGTGCATCTGGTAAAAATTTGGATTTTGCCAGGTGTGAAATGTTCTTATATAAGGTTTAAAACGCAAATAAAATTATAAATCAATAGTAGAAAAAGTGAAAGTTTATTTTAGGTTGCGGGGGGGGGTATTTTTGGATTTTTTTTTGCGGATGTTAGTGATAGAAGTTTTGCTTTAATAAAAGAATCTTTTCTTAATAGGTCAAAATTCGAGTTTTTTGCAAGGTTTACTTATTTGAAGCGAATTTGCCGCAACCTTACGGTTGCTTCCCGAGTTTCGGCAAGCGAAACTCG
>CAZXCR010000106.1:0-6234 GCA_964639315.1 uncultured Treponema sp.
AATATCCGCCTTTGGCAGTTTTCTTAGTTTGCTTTGTGTGCTTTACGCTTTGCAAGTACGCGTGGGACGGATTTGGTCACTCGTGGATAAATCCTGTTGCGTTGACACTTGTGGTTTTATATTTCTTTAATATGAACTTTTTTACGCCTTTTTTAATCAGCGCAGAAGATTTGCAAACAAAAAATGCCGCTTTAGTTTTGATTCAGAATGGAACTGTACCACTTGCAAAATTTGATGCGGCAGTTACAGCTTTTTTGAATAGAACGATTTTTCACTTTTTTGGAGTTGTAATTCCAGAAGGTTATGTTTCGCTTTTCTGGGATTCAGGCTCTTCAATTGCTGCTTTTAGATTCAATTTCCTTACTTTGATTTCTTCAATAATTTTGATTTCATTAGAAATGGTTGACGCTTTAATTCCGGCAGTTTTTATACTGATTTATTCTCTTTTAGTTAGATTTTTGCTTCCTGTTTTCTTAGGAACAGAAATTTACGGTGACATTTTGCTTGCGCTTCTTACAAGCGGAACGTTGTTTTCATCACTTTTTCTGCTTCAGTGGCACGGAACAATTCCTCTAACAAAGTGTGGCAAAATTATTTTTGCGGTAATTTCGGCAGTTGCGGCGTTTTTCATACTCGGATTCGGAACTTCTTCAATAGGTTTTGTTTTTGTGGTTTTAGGAATGAATTTTGTTTCTCCACTGATTGAATATTTTGAAAATCTTTCGCTGAACAAAAAACTCAATAAAATTCTTACTCCAAAAGTAAATGAAATGCTGGAGGATGAAAATGTCTAAAAAAAATAATCACAATTTTTTCCAAAAGAAGATAAATTCGAATGAAACTGAAACTTCTTCTCAAAATGTTGCTGATAATTCTTTTTCTGCGGGCGAAAAGTCTGTTGTAACTGAAAATTCTGCTGTAGGCGAAAAAAAATTCGTTACAAGCGAAAATCCTAGTACAAACGAAAATCCTAGTACAAACGAAAATCCTGCTGTAACTGGGAATTCTGCTGCGAGCGAAAATTCTGCAGTAAACGAAAAAAATCTTGTTGCGAGCGAAAATTCTCCTGTAACTGAAAATCCTGGTGCAAACGAAAAAAATTCCGAGTTAAAGAAAAAATATCTTGAAATGCTAAAAAAATACGGAATTATCCTTCTTGTAATTTTGGTTATGGCAGGAATTCTTTTGCTTTTTAGTCTGCTTGGAAAAAATATAAATAAAAGAGCCCTGCTTTCTAGTGTAAATCAAACTTTGGTTGCGTACTGTGAAAAAAATAATTTTGAAAAAGTAGAGGCAGAGCAGTGGAAAAACAAAAAAATCGCTTTTCATACAAATTATGTTCTTTTTCCACTCGAAAAAAAATTAAAGAACTTTGATTACGTTTTTATGGTTCGCATATCATCAATTTACGGACCTGTTAGTGCCGTTTATCTTTTTGATTCAAAAAACAAGATTGCCGAATTTGCAGATTTTGCTGATATGACTGGAACTGCCAAATCCTATATCAATGACACAATCAAATCTTCGCAAATTTTATACTGGTCAAGGCGACTTCCGAATATTTTTGAAAACTTAAGTTCAAGAAATTTTGGCTTTTAGTTTTATGGATTTGATTTAAGGACGCAAAAATGAAAAAAAATGATTT
Organism: uncultured Treponema sp.; assembly: GCA_964639315.1. Classification (GTDB taxonomy): domain Bacteria; phylum Spirochaetota; class Spirochaetia; order Treponematales; family Treponemataceae; genus Treponema_D. The sequence continues at coordinate 1,646 of CAZXCR010000106.1, forward strand.
ATTTACTTATCTTCTGCTTTCTCTTTCAATTCTGGTTTTTAGTCCGGGAAGGCTTGCTTACGGTTTAGTGCTGATTTTGGAATATAATTTTATTCTGTTCTTTTCAATTTTTTTAGTAAAACTGATTTCAATTTTAAATTTAGCTGAACTAAAAAATATCTGCTTTTGTTTTTCGGTGATTTTTTTAGCCGTACTTTTTAAACTTTTTACAAGACTTTACTCTCCAATGATTTCTTTTAATCTTGGAATTTTGTTTTATATGCCTGCAATCAGCGTAATTCTTCTTGAAAATATTTATGAAACCACCGAAAAACTTTCTGTTGCAAAGGCTTTGCAAACTGTTATGCCAAAAAATTTGTATTTTTCACTTTACGCTTTAATTTTCTTTATTCTGCGGGATTTTTTTGCTTACGGTTCAATAAGCCTTCCTTGTCCGTTTGGTGTTTACAATTTGTTTACGATTGGAAATTTTAAATATTCCTTTGTTGGAGTTTTCTTTGCTTCGATTCCCGGTGCTCTGTGTTTGGCAGCGGTTTCTTATCTTTTAGCTTCAAGTTTAATTGATAGAAAAGCAAAATCAAAAATCGATTAAATTTTTTATTTGTTCCTGAGGAGAAAAAAATGCTCGAAAATTTCTTTAATTATATTTTCTTTTCTTCAATTGTTTTGATTTATGGTGCTGGAATCGAAAAAACAATTCAAAAAAAGTTTTCATTTACTGAGCACACTTTAAAGTCTGTAAGAATGCTGCTTTGCGTGTGCGGAACTTCAGTTCTTTCATATTTATTTTGCTATAAAGTTTTGTTTAAATTTGATTTAGTTGAAATGCAGCCTTTTGTAAGCATTTTGATTTTTTTTGTAATTTCATTTTTTATAGACACGGCTTTTAAATTTGCAACGGATATTTCCACAGATGATTTTGGAACGTCTTTTATCATAGTTCTTGTTTCGCTAACCGAAAGTTTTTCTGTTGCAGAATGTGTTTTGCTTGCAGCTTTTTGTTCTCTTGCATACTTTTTGTTTATTCCGCTAACAAATATCCTTTCAAGGCGTTCAGATTTGTATAAGCCTCGCAATGATTACGAGCATACGGCGTATATTTTAATTTCCGTTTCAATTCTAATATTTCTTTTGCTTGCGGTAAATGTTTCCTGGCTAAATCCAGATGTTTTTTCCTAACAATTGACTAATAACCAGCTAAGTGCATTAAATTCGCTAAATGAACTAAAGTCTTTTATTTTTATTGAAAGTGATATAAACTTTGCTTGTAAGTTTTGATTTTATTAAGTTAATTTTAATTTTATTTTAATTCGTGCGGACTGTTTTACAGTTTTCGCTTGGTTTTAAGGATTTTCTGATGAACAGATTGAATTTATGTTTAAAAATCTCTGCTGAAAATTTTGATTCTTTTGAGTCCTCGAATTTAGAAAAAAATTACCAGCAGTATTTTAAAGAAATTCTTTCATTTCTTTATGAAAATCCGCGTTTTTCACTTTCAATTTCCTTTTCTGGAATGCAGCTTGAGTATTATCAAAAAAGGCATCCTGAATCCATAAAAATTTTAGCTGAGTTAGTTTCCCGACGGCAACTTGAAATTATTGGCGGAAGTTTTTATTTGTGTATTTTCCCGCTGCTTCTTTCTGCTGACAGAACTTCCCAGATTGAAATGATGACCAGCGCAATCCGTTCAAAATTTGGAAAGCGGCCTCGTGGCGTAAGTCTTTTTGGCGACGTTTGGGATCCGGCTATTATTACGAATTTTCAGTCTTGCGGTTTTGACTACATGGTTCTTGACCGAAGTTTAATTCCAGCTGAAAAAAACAGTTTAAATCCAGTAATTACAAATTATCTTGGAAAGTCAATAAAAATTCTTCCTTCCCGCGATTATGAACTTGATAAGAATTTTGAATCTTTTGAGGACTTTGTAAAATTTTATTCTGAAAATTCAAATCCGGAAGAAAGCCAAAATCCTGTGCTCCTTTTAAATTTTAGTGTTGAAAGTTTTGCTCTATTCTTAAAATCAAAAATTTCAGAAATTATTATATCAAAATTAAAAGAAAGCGAGGCTGAACCAAAGACTGATGCAAAAACTTTTTTGTCTGGTGAAGCGGCTTCTGATGAAAAACTGAATTTTAATTTAACAAGCTGTCAGAATTTCATAAAAACTGCATATAATTTTGAAAATATTTATGTTCCGTCCGGTATGAATTCAAAAATTTCTAGATGGCTAAAAAGAGACACAAAACTTGGTCTTACAATTTATGATTTTTTGAATGATTATCCGCAGACAAAAGCACTTTTTGATCGAATGATGTATGTGAGTATGCTGATTTCGCAGTGCAAGGGCGGAGATAAAATGCGGAAATTTACTGCAAATGAATATCTTTTAAAGGCTCAGAGCGGACTAAGTTTTATTACGTATCCTGAAGGTTTTCCATCTACTGCTGAAAAACGCCAGTATTCGTACAAATTGCTGAACGAGGCGGAACGTCTAATCAGGGATTCTGCAAAAAAATTTGAAGAGTCGCTTACGGTTTTTGATTACAATAATGACGGTCTGAATGAATATATCTGTCAGATGGAAAAATTTCACGGCGTAATTTCTCCTGTGGGCGGTCAGTTTGTTGACTTTGGAGTAATAAAGTCCCTTTCGAACGGAAATTATGCGGCTAGCCTTTCAAGAACTGCTGGTTTTGACGAAGTTTCTGATACTTACAGGCGCGGAATTCTCTTAAATCACTTTTTTGAAAAATCGCAGTTCGATTCTTATATAAAAAATAATCTGGTAAAAAATGATTTTATGCCTCAGACGCTTTTTTTTGAGAAAAAATTTGAGGCTAAACGCAAAGAAATTTACCTTGAAGGTATGAGCAAATTTTCTTCAATGCAACTGCCACTGTGCGTTAGAAAGAATTTCATAATAACTTCAAACGGAGTTTCAGTTCAGTGCATTTTAAAAAATAAGGGTCCAATTGAAATGTCTGGAATTTTTGCCGTTGAACTGAATCTTGCACAGCTTTGTTTTTCAAAGAATTTTGATGAACTTTATAAATTTGAATTAATTCAGGACGGAAAGCGCAAAATTATGGAAAAAAATGATTTTTGCATTATGTCTGGAATTTCTTTTGTTCAGCTAACTTCTGCTGCGGATAAAATTTCTTTTATTGTTGAGCCTAACGAAGATTCTGGAATTTCTGCTTCTTCAGTTTCTTTTGTACGTCCACTTGGTCAGGGAAAAAATGGAGTAAGTTCCAGCACTTTAGTTACATCGCTTTTTTGGGACATAACAATTCCGCCTGGAATGGAAAAAGAAAAAACTATAAATCTGAGCATCATTCCTGTAAAAAAATAGAAGCACTTAAAAACTTAAAATTCTAAAATCCAAAAATCGTGTTTTTTAAGTTGCCTAGAAAAATTAAATCTTCTTTTTTAAGACTTTAAAGTAAAATGCCCTGAGTCTTTCTGCCGCAGAATAAAGAGTGTAATCAGTTTTATTCAGAATAAAGTCAAAACTTCCCGGTCTGTGTACAATTTCCCCACCGAATCCGGTTTTAAAAAGATAGAGTCCGTGCATTGGGTGATTAGGATCTTCTACTGGCGGCATTCCGTAAAAATCATAAACTGGGCAGCCTTTTTTTTTTGCATCGCATATTGCCGTCCACTGAAGCAGGTAAGTGCTCATAAAATTTCTTTTTATGTTTCCGCTCGCTCCGTAAAGGTAGACTGCTTCAAAATCACAGAAAAGCGTTATAATTCCTGCAAGATAGTCATTTTCGTGCTTTGCAAGATAAAGATTTACTTTTGGCGACGAAACTGATTTTTGCTGAGCTTCTGCACTTCTTTTTAGCAAATCTAAATAATAATCTTTTCCGTGAAATGAAACTTTGTCGCGCTTGCTTGTGGTTTCAAAAAGAATAAAGAATTCCTCAAAATACTTTTCAAAGTCAGGAGAAGAAGGCTCTATTTTTAAAATTTCTACGCCTTTTTTTTGTGCCAAACGGATATTGTAGCGCCACTTGCTTTTCATTGAGGCAAGAAGTTCGTCCTCAGATTTTTTTAGTGACAAAATTGTTGTGTCTGGGGGCTGAACGTCAACCTTAGATTTTTTTACTTTAAGCGAAATTTCTTTTGCTTTGTCAAGGAATGCTTTTGTAAAGGAATCTCTTTCTTCAAGCGTATAAAAATCCAGAGGCGGATCAATTCTTATACACATTGTGTTTTTTGGCAGAAAATTTTTGAGGTTTTCGCAGAGAGTCTTTATTTTTTTTGCATAAGATTCTGTATTTTCGTCAGAGACCAATTCAGGTGCCATTGGAATGTAGGCAATGCTGATTTTTTTTATCTTTATTGAAAAAGTTCTGACTAAAACACAGAAATTTATTTCTTCGTCAAGGGCATTTTCTTTTTTTGTTAAGGAACCGTCCTCTGCAAGATTGAAAAAAAACGGTGTCCAGCCGTGCGCTCCCTTAAAAGAAGCCCAAAATGGAGTCTGCAAAAATCTTAAAGACTGCATCAAAATTAGTTAACCTCGCTGTTTACTGCAAAAACTGTTTTAATTTCCTTACCTGAAGCAAGAAGTTTTTTCCCGT
>CAZXCR010000107.1:0-6214 GCA_964639315.1 uncultured Treponema sp.
CAAACAAAGGCTACGTTGAGTATCCTAACGTTAATATTGTAAACGAAATGGTTAATATGATTTCTGCAAATCGTGCTTACGAAGCCAATGCAAGCGTAATCCAGGGAAGCAAGGAAATGTTTAGTTGCGCACTGGAAATCGGTGCAAGATAGTGCTAAAATAAGCGTAAGTTTGTAAAAAAACCTTTTTATAAAATCTGGGGGATAAAAATATGGAATTTTCTTTTGGAAGTCTTGAACTTAACAGAACAAATCCTTCTCATATTGGAAATTCTCCAGTTGTTCAGCAGAATTTTAAAATCAGTCAAAACGGAAAAATTATTCCCCTTGAATCTTTAAATAAAGATATTCATGCAGCCGAAGTAAACGGAAAGTCAGTATCAAAATTTGAATCTTATCTTCTTGATGCTGTAAATCAGGTGAACGGCCGCCAGCTTGAAGTTTCTGAACTGCAAAAAAAAGTTGTTACAGATCCAGATAGTGTTGATATTCACGACGTTACAACTGCAATGGCAAAGGCAAGAATGTCGCTTGACCTGGCGCAAACGGTTATTGAACGGCTTGTGAGTGGCTGGAACGAAATTTCTCAGAATAGATAAATTTCTTTTGTCTAAAGAAACTCTAGAAACTAAAGGTCAGCTTAGAAAATCTTTTTCAACTTTTTTCAGAATATTTTTCAAGATGACCGAAAATCAAATTTATTCTTCCATAAATTCAATTCTACTTTTCAAATTTATCTTATGATGTTATAATTTTCTTTGTGTAAAAATTTTGAATTTTGTGTAATGGTGGGAATTGCAGAAAATTTAAAAAATCATAAGGAAATATCTAATCTTCTAAAAAAATCGCAGTAAATTAAAATATTTTTTTTAGGAATTCCTTTTAAATAAAATGCTAAAAATTCGTTCTGGAGGGGATGATGAACGAATGGTTTAAAAAACTGTTTGAAAATATAAAAAGTAAATGGCAGGCATGGAAGCCTTTTCAAAAAGCCATAGCTATTGGAATTGTAGTTGTAGTTGTGGTGGTTATAATCCTTTCGGCCACTCTTTCTTCAAAAAAAACAACTGTAAGACTCTTTGATTTTCCTGTTACTGATCAAAAAGAATCTGATGACATTATTCTTCGTCTTAACCAGGACAACGTTTGGGCAGAAAAAGATGCCAATGGTTATATCATGGTTGAAAATGCTGATATTGCCAAACGTTACCGCTCGCAGCTCATTGCAGAAGGACTCGAACCTTCAAAAGCAAACGCTTATTCCCTTTTTGATGTTACAAGGTGGACTAGAAGCGATTTTGACGACGATGTTAACTGGAAGCGCTCTATGGAAGCGGCATTAAAGGAACATCTTGAAAATCTTGATGGAATTCGCAAAGCCGACGTTATGCTTACACTTCCAAAAGATTCAATTTTTTCGGAGCAGCAAAAACCTGTTACTGCAAGCGTTACTTTGTTTGCTCAGCCAGGCCGCGATATTCTTCAAGACAGAAAGCAAATTCAGGCAATTCAAAATTTAATCCGCACAAGTGTTGAAGGGCTTACAGACGAAAATATTGCGATTATTGACGGTTCAACTACTAAACTCATAAATAATTTTGAGGGAATGGAAGATACTGACCGCGTTAATTACGTAAAAAATCAGTTTGAAAAAATAAAATTCAGGCTTGATTCCGAATATTCAAGTCGCGTTTACGAAAAACTTAAGCCAATTTACGGAGACAGAATTCAAAATGCAAATGCTGATGTTTCTGTAGATATGGACGAGCGCAATTATACTGAAAAACAGTACAGTGGAATTACAATCACTCCAGATAATCCTAGTACGCCGTATGATGATTCTAAAGTTGTAGAAAGTCTGGTGCTTTCTGAAGAGACTGTGTCAAAGTCGTATACGGGTACAGGGTATAATCCTGAAGGACCTGCTGGAGTTGAGGGACAGAATCCTCCAGTTTATTCAGATATGAGCAATGTAATTGGCAAAACTGAAGAGAACGGTGTAAAAAGAAATTACGCTCTTAACGAAAAAAATGTTGTGGGAGTTGAGCAGCCTAAAATTACTAGAATTACAGTTTCTGTAGGAATTTTAAGTTACTGGACTATTGACCGCGACGAAAATGGCAATTACAAAATTAAAGAAGACGGTTCTGATTTTGTGCGTACTGAGCATGAAATTTCTGAAAATGACCGCGCTAGAATTGTGCGTTTGGTTGAAGGAGCAATTGGTGCTGATTCTTACCGGCGAGATAACGTTGTTGTAGAAAGCATTCATTACGAACCTTACGAACAGTGGCAAAAAGAATTTGATGATTATCTGAAAAAAGAGCAGCGTAAAAAGACAATTCTCTTTAGCATAATAGGCGTTGCTATTGTTCTTGTTGCATTTATTCTGTTCCGTCTTATTAGTCGCGAAATTGAACGCCGCCGTCGCCTTCGTGAAGAAGAACTTCTTAGAAAACAGCAGGCTGAACGTGAACAGGCACTTTGGAATGCTAAAAATGACGGAATTGAAGTTACTATGTCTGTTGAAGAAAGAAAGCGTGCAGAACTTCAGGAAAATGCTGTTGCTATGGCAAAAGAACATCCAGAAGATGTTGCAATGCTTATCCGCACGTGGCTTATGGAAGAATAGCGGAATAAAGTATGAAAGAATCAAACTTCAATATGCAGACTTTTTCTCTTACGGGGCCTCAAAAAGCGGCACTTCTTCTTGGAGAAATGGATTCTTCATTTTGCGAGTATCTTAAAAAAAAGCTTAGTAAAAAAGAGTATTCTAAGCTTGCAAAGGAATTTTTTAAACTCGGTTCTGAATACAATCCTGAAAATCTTTTTGAAGTAAACAGAGAAATTTTTGTACTTGAAGAAGTAAAAAAGTATGGTCTTAAACACGGAATTTATAAAGAAGTTCCTCACTTTGAAAAAACGGTTCAGAAAAATAACAATAATTTTGCCGATATTGTAAAAGATAATACAGACGCAATTGCCAGTATTTTAAGCAAGTGGATGAGAGAGGATTAGTATGGCTGAAGAAATGGTTGATTCAAAACCTGGCTCTAAGTCAGGAAAAAATAAAAAAGGTGCCAAAGATTATAAAAATTTAACCGGCCGTCAGAAAGCTGCTATTTTTCTTGTTGCCTTGGGTTCTGACGTTTCTGCGGAAGTAATGAAGCATTTGCGCGAGGACGAAGTTGAAACTTTAACTTTTGAAATTGCGCGTCTTGATACAATTGATGCAGATTTTAAAGATCAGGTTCTTGAAGAATTTCAGGAACTTATGCAAGCTCAGAATTTTATTACAACTGGCGGTATTGATTTTGCCCGCGACTTACTCGAAAAATCTTTGGGAAGTCAAAAAGCTATTGATATTATCAACAGGCTTACTTCGAGTTTGCAGGTGCGTCCGTTTGATTTTATTAGGCGAACAGATCCAACTCACTTGCTCAACTTTGTTCAGCAGGAATATCCGCAGACAATTGCTTTGATTCTTGCGTATCTTGAACCTCAAAAAGCTGCCACAATTCTTCAGAATTTGCCTCAGGAAATTCAGCCGGAAGTTTCAAGACGTCTTGCTTCAATGGATCGTACTTCTCCTGAAGTTCTTCGTGAAGTTGAAAGGGTTCTTGAGAAAAAACTTTCTACTTTGTCTAGCGAAGATTACACTGCTGCCGGTGGTGTTGATTCAATCGTTGAAATTCTTAACCTTGTTGACCGTTCTTCTGAAAAAGCAATTATTGAAACTCTTGAAGAAGAAGATCCGGAACTTGCAGAAGATATTAAAAAGCGAATGTTCGTTTTCGAAGATATTGTTATGCTCGACGACAGAGCAATTCAAAAAGTTCTGCGTGAAGTTGATACTCAGGATCTTGCGAAGGCTCTTAAAAGCGTTGATACTGAAGTTCAGGATAAAATCTTCCGCAATATGTCAAAACGCGCTGCAAGTATGTTAAAGGAAGAAATGGAATATATGGGACCTGTAAGACTTAAAGACGTTGAAGAATGTCAGCAGAAAATTGTTAGCGTAATTAGGCGTCTTGAAGATAGTGGAGAAATTGTTATTGCACGTTCTGGCGATGACGAAATGGTTTCATAATAGAATAAATTTGTCTTTAAAAATTGCAATTTTTAGAGACTTTCTAAATTTCAAAATCATACTGAGTTTTGAAAATCGCTGAAAAAATAAAAGGTTTTACTGTTTATGGCGCAAAGTGTTTTTAGATCCAACGAAATAAAAAGAACTGACGGAACTATGCTTTTAAAGCTGACGAAGGATTTTTCTCCAAAAGTTGAGGAAGTGGAAGAAGAGGTTCCTGAGTATACAGGTCCTACAGCAGATGATTTACGCAGAGAAGCTGAAGAGTTTAAGAAGCAGTGGGACGCTGAAAAAGAGCAGATGCTTAGTAAGGCGCAGGCTCAGGCGGATGAAATTGTAAAAAATGCCGAAGATGCCGCTTTTGCTCAGGTTAAGCATCAAAGTGATCAGGCTCAAATTATAAAAACTAATGCACAAAAAGAAGCTGAATCTATTCTTGCAAAGGCTAGGGCGGATGCAGAAGAAATTATAAAAAAAGCTCACGAAAGCGAACAGGAAATTTTTAACAGAGCAAATCACGACGGTTACGAAAAAGGTCATGAAGAAGGATATCAGTTTGGCAATGAGGAAGCAAAACGCCTTGTTGACAGAGTTCATAAAATGATTGAAGCCGTGCAGAATAAAAGACAGGAAATTCTTGACGGCACAGAGCAGCAGATTATTAGCCTTGTAATTTTGATTTCAAGAAAAGTTGTAAAGATTATGAGCGAAAATCAAAAGTCAGTTATTATGGCAAATGTTGTTCAGGCATTAAAAAAAGTAAAGGGGCACGGAAGCGTTACTTTGCGAGTTAATTTTGACGACGTAAAGCTTACAACAGAACACATTAACGACTTTATAAAGCAGGTTGAAAATATAAAAAATATATATGTTGTGGAAGACAGTTCAGTAGAAAAGGGCGGCTGCATTGTAGAAACTGATTTTGGCGCTATTGATGCAAGAATTGCAAGTCAGCTTAGTGAACTCGAAACTCAGATTTTAAATATTGCACCTATAAAAACTGTTTCTAAATCTGATGTTATAAATCCAGACGCATAAGGTTTTTTTAGTTTTATGGAATCTTTTTTTGATAAATACATTCGCACAGTTGAACGCGTGGATACAATCAAGTACACGGGAAAAGTTACTGCGGTAAGAGGTTCTTTAATTGAAAGTGAAGGACCGCACAGCGTAATTGGTGAACTTTGCACAATTCATATTGACAGTACAAAAGCAAAGGTTCTTGCAGAAGTTGTGGGCTTGAGCGAAAAAACTGTAAAACTTATGGCGTACGATTCAACTGAAGGAATTCAGGTGGGCGACGTTGTTGTTGCCAGCGGAAGAATGCTTGAAGTTCCTGTAGGAAAGAAGTTGCTTGGAAGGGTGCTTGACGCCACAGCTCATCCCTGCGATGGAAAAGGCGATTTGGCAGCCGAAGATTTTTACCCGGCAATTGCTAAGGTTCCAGATCCTCTAAGCAAGAAAATGATTGAAAAGCGCATTGTTACGGGAATTCGCGCTATTGACGGTTTACTTACGGTTGGAAAGGGTCAGCGGCTTGGAATTTTTGCAGGCTCTGGAGTTGGAAAAAGTACACTTACTTCAATGATTGCCCGGAATACAAATGCAGATATAAATGTAATTGGGCTGATTGGAGAGCGCGGAAGGGAAATTCTTGAGTTCCTTATTAGAGATTTGGGCGAAGAAGGATTAAAACGTTCAGTCATTGTTTATGCTTCTGGCGACCAGACTCCAATTGCAAAGATTAGGGCGGCTTATGTTTCTACAGCGATTGCTGAGTATTTTAGAGATCAGGGAAAAGACGTTATGCTGATTATGGACAGTGTAACTCGCTTTTGTCAGGCTCAGCGGGACATTGGCACGTTAAACGGTGAACCACCACAGCGGCGCGGTTTTCCGGCAAGTGCCTTTACGTTAACGCAGCAGCTTCTTGAGCGCACTGGAACAAATGATAAAGGTTCAATTACTGCTTTTTACACGGTTTTAGTTGATGGTGGTGATTTTGATGAACCTGTAAGCGACACTGTGCGCGGCGTTTTAGACGGACACGTTATTTTAAGCCGAGATCTTTTTGCCCGTCAGCATTTTCCGGCAATTGATGTACTTAACAGCGTAAGTCGTTTAA
>CAZXCR010000108.1:0-1440 GCA_964639315.1 uncultured Treponema sp.
TTTTCGTACTCAGCTTCGTCGATGTGGTATTTTTTGTGCAAAATCGTCCACGAAATAATTAGGGCAATCACGGGAATCAAAATCATTCCCAGCCTGAAAAAGAATGCCTGGTTACTTGAAATTTGCGCAATACACTCGTTTGCCATGGTCAAGGCTGCGTCTTTTGTAAGCTCGCCACGGTTAACACTGATTTCAAGGCTACTGATTTTTTGGCTTGTAGCATAAATTCCGCTTGCAATCAAAACTAAACTCGAAAGCCCCTGATTTATTCCGCCTGCAAGCTTTACGCTAAACGAACGAACAGCCGAAATTACAGAATCGTGCCTTTCATGGAAACGAGCTTCGTCATATTCGATTGTGTTATTAATCATTACAACGATTGCAAGGTTCATAAGGCCCTGGAAAAAGAAAATTATAAAGCCAATCACATTCAGTAAAATAATATTTTTGGGAAGAACGTAGCCAAAAAGCATAAAGCATGTATAGGCCACCAAAAGGACTGCAAAACATACGTTCAAAATCGATTTTCTAGAAAAATGTTTTGCCCAAAACGAATAACTTGCCTGCGACAAAAGCATTCCAAGCCCATACATCACGGTAAAATAGAAAACTAAATTTCCGCTGTCAGAATATCCGTATTCAATGTAAAAAAAGTTTACGCCAAAAATAATCAGTATATTGTTCGTTATATTAAAAAATACTGATGCAAGTCCGCTTGCTACAAGCTGGTTGTTTCTGGCAAAAATATGAAACATATCTTTTAAGGAAAGCTTTTCACTTTCTCCATTTGCCACACTTTTTGAGGCTCGAGGCTTTTCTTTTATTCCGAATGCTGTAAGGCACTGAAATGCAATTAAGGCAAGCGCTACGATTAAGGCAACGGTTCTATAAGCTGCAACAGCGTTTCCGGCAATTACAATAGGCACAACCCCCGCAACTGAAAATTGGCCTATACATACAAAGATACTCATCAGTGTTACAAGCGAATCTCGAGTGTGCGCATCAGAACTTAATGATGGTAGAACTCCCCAGTAAGCAATGTCGTTCATTGTGTAAGTCATGCCCCACAAAAGGTAGAACACGCTATAGAAGGCAACAAAGCCCCACCCCGTCGGTCTAATCGAAAAAAGGCACACGATTACAACTGCATTTGTAAGGCAGCCGATTAAAATCCATGGTTTGAACTTACCCATCTTGAAATTTGTGTTTTCAATGATGATACCCATAAGTAGGTCATTAATGGCATCCCACACCATACACACAATCATAGCAGCACTTATTACAGCAAACTGTGCGCTTGTTAAATTCATTGTGTACTGAACATAAAGAATTAGATACATACTCACGAGCGCATAAGCTGCATCCCGCCCTGTAGCCCCAACACAGTACGTCCACTTAGTTCTTGCGTCTAGTTTTTCACTCATAATTTCCTCCTGATTT
>CAZXCR010000108.1:1540-6164 GCA_964639315.1 uncultured Treponema sp.
AAGTTTCTGCATTGTTTTTCTTTTGATAAGTCCCCCACTCTGATTACAAACGGTATCTAAATTTCCTTCCGCAATTGCTCCGTAGAACATTTGAACTTCTGGGTCGTTAAACGGCTTTGTAAAAAACATAAGTTTAACCGCAAGCTTCCCGAACGCCATAAAAAGTCTTGCCTTCGCTGAATACGGCGCCAGTTGGCTAAGCGAATTTTTTAGCGAAAATTCCCCCCTCTTTAACGAAGAAAAGTGAGTTTTTGGGTAAGTGTAGATTTTGTCAAAATCACTTTGGCAAAGCGGAATGTTGCATTTTTTACTGAGCGGACATTTTAATTTTTCGCCTTCAATGCTGATTTTCCCCTTAAGCCTTACGTCATTTAACGAAGCAGAAATTTGAATTTCATATTCCCCACCGATTACCCTAAAATCGCCTTCTTGCCACACCGAAAACGCTGCAGAATCAAGAGCGATTTTTACTTCCTTTTTTTCGCCTTTTTCAAGAAAAATTTTTGTAAAAGCCTTAAGTTCCCTTTTTGCCCTAAAGTCATCATTTTCAGGATTTTTAACGTAAACTTGGGCAATTTCACTTCCTGCAAAATTCCCAGTGTTTTTTATGCTGAATTTTACTTCATATCCGCAGGGCGCAATTTTTTCCACAGCCAAATCTGAATATTCAAACTGAGTGTAACTTAATCCGTGACCAAAGCAGTAGCGCACTTTTTTCCCAAAGCTGTCGTAGTAGCGGTAACCTGTAAAAATACTTTCGCGGTATTCCACATCGTCAACTTGATTTTTCTGATTTTCCTGACGCGCAAAAAATCCATACGACGGAACATCTTTTTCGCTAAACGGAATGCTTTCACTAAGTTTGCCGCACGGATTTGCCTTGCCCACAACAAGTCTTGCACAGGCTTTTGCCACTCCTTCGCCACCTAAATAAAGCTGTAAAACAGAACGGCATAAATCAACTTTTTCCATATCGTAAGGCGAGCCGCCCACAGAAACAAAGCACACGTTTTTAGTAATTTCCAGGATTTTTTCCAAAAGGCTTTCCTGATTTTTTCCCATACCAAAAGTTTCGCGCTCATAGCCTTCGCCTTCTGCAATGTCAGTTAAGCCACCCACAAAAACAACCGGAATATTTTCTTCACTCGCTTTTTTTACGGCAATTAGAGCTTTTTTTTCAAGCTTTTTACTGATTTTAAAAGTTGATGCTGAATATCCGCGGCAAAATTCTACGCTAAAATATTTTGAAAACTCTTCCACAAATGAATCAATTTTCTGCGTATTGATGTGACTGCTTCCGCCGCCTTGAATTCTAGGGGCTAGCGCAAGGTCCCCGATTAAAAGAATTTTAGAATTTTCTTTCAAGGGCAAAAGTGAATCATTTTTTAAAAGCACCGCACTTTCTTCTTCAAGTTTTACCGCAAGTTCGTGATTTTTATTTCTGATTTCAGACGGAATTTTTGCATTTTTCAGTGAAATGTCAGCATTTTTTTCATCAGTTTTATGAAGCTTTTCAAGAGTTCGGATATTTTTTACCGCCCGCTCAAAATTTTCTTTTTTTAAGCTTCCGTTTTCTAGTGCAGCTTTTAAATCCTCCAGATGATTTCCCAAGCTGTCTGGCATTTCAACATCCATTCCGTTTTCAATGCACGCTGGCAAATTTACGCACGCGCCCCAGTCGCTCATTACAAGCCCTTTAAATCCCCATTTTTCGCGCAGAATTTTATTCAGTAAATATCCGTTTTCGCACGCACTTGTTCCGTTCACGTAGTTGTAAGACGCCATCACAGTTTGAGGCTGAGCAGATTTTACTGCAATTTCAAATGCCCTAAGATAAATTTCATGCAACGCCCGCTCGTCCACAAGCGAATTCGAAGTCATTCGGTGAGTTTCCTGTGAATTTGCGGCAAAATGTTTAAGGCTAGTTCCCACGCCTTCAGATTGCATAGCGTTTATGTAAGAAGCGGCAAGTTTCCCTGCCAAAACCGGGTCTTCTGAAAAATATTCAAAATTTCTTCCGCACAAGGGACTGCGTTTTATGTTGATTCCAGGCCCAAGCATTACGTCAATTTTCAAAGCTTTTGCTTCTTGCGCAATTCCACGAGCCATTTTTGAAATAAGCTCAGTATCCCACGAACAAGAAACGGCGCAAGCTGTAGGAAAACACGTTGCATCCACACTCTGATTATTTTTCGCCCCGTCTTTTTGAAGCCGCACCCCGTGAGGCCCGTCGCAAACCCTCAAACTTGCAATATGCCAGCCGCCTATTCCCGTAACCAAACGCAAATCATCACACATAAAATCACCTCCACAAAAACGCTAACACGCTATATTAAAGCACAATATCATTTTTATTTTACGATATAGTATTTTTATTATATTATTTTTGTATGAGTGATGAAAAATCAAAAATTGCCTACGAATTTTTAACTTACAGTGAAAATTTTCTTTTTACAGCGCGCGAAAATGGAAAAACTCATTCTGCTTTTCAAAATGAAGTTTTACTTTTTAACGCAATCAAAAATGGCGATTTAACCGAACTTGAAAAAACTTTAGAACTTTACAAAAAAGAAGGCCTTGTAATCGGACACATTTCGAATAATCCTGTGCGGGCAATTCATTATTGGGCAGTTTCCACCATTGCCGTTGCCATTCATTATGCAATTTTGGGCGGCCTTGACGAAAGTGAAGCCTACCGCCTAAGCGACATTTACATTTTGGAAATTGATAAAATGGATTCGATGGAAGAATGCATCGATTATCTATTTAAAAAATCTGTGGAACTAACAAGCCTTGTGCGCGATAAAAAAATCCCGTCTGGCTCTTCTGCCTTGATTACAAAAGCCTTGCACTTTATAAACATCAATCTACATTCCAGACTGAAAATTGAAGACATTGCCCAAAGCCTTTACGTTTCGCGCGATTATCTTTCAGCCCGCTTCAAAAAAGAAACTGGCATTTCTATTCACGAATACATTCTAGACAAAAAACTTGATGAAGCCAAAATTATGCTTTTGGAAGGAAAATCAATCTACGACGTAAGTTACACGCTGAATTTTTGTAACGAAAGCCATTTTATTCGGCAGTTCAAAAAAAAGTTTAACACAACCCCTCAAAAATTTTTGGAAAAATCGTGTGGAAAATCTATGAGATAAATAAGAGAATTTTTTGGTAATAAGGCAAAATTCGACAAAGTTCTTGAAGTGAATAATAAGCGTAAATCAGTACATTTCTTCCAAGGTAACCAGAGTCAGATTTTTTGAATTTTCAATAACATAATCTGTAAAGCCTGAAAGAGAAAACAGAATGACCTTTAGATTTGTTCCATGCAAAAATTTAAGTTTATTCAGAAAGTTATCAAGTTCTTCTTTGTTAAATTTTTCTGATTTGAACTTACATTCACCTGCCAGAACATAATTTTTTCCATCCAAACCAAGCAGGTCTATTTCAACAGATATAATTTCTTTTCCAGTCTTTACTGAATTCTGATATTCAACAACGTCGGTCAAAAAGCACGGAATTTTATTTGTTCCCACATTGCTTAAGATATAATCCTTTGACATCTTTTCAAAAACGCTTCCCATAAATTGGTGCAGACTATCTTTTACTTTCTGCTCATAATAAATTTTTCCTTTTCCGCTGTTTATAAGACTTGCACCTGGGGCGACATATTTGAAATAAAAATTTATCATTGAATCAGAAATTATGTAATAAGGTTTAGGAGATTCACGGCGCTCAACAATTTCTGCTGAAAGAAGATTTTTTAGGCAGAAACTGATGTCGGACATTCCTGTAGCTGCCTGAATTTCATTGTACTTTGTTTTTCCGTTTGCAATGGCATCTATTATTGAATTATAGGCAACCGGATTTGATTTTTCGGCTGTGATAACAGTCTTAATTTGTTCTTCAGAGAAAAATGCATTTCTGGAGAAGAATAGTTTTTCGATATTTTCATCAAGTGAAAGCGTACTGTCAAACTGTTCCAGGTATTTTGCAACTCCTCCAGTAAGCCCATAAACAATCGCTTTTTCTTCCGCATTAAAGTTCGGAACGAATAAAGCTGTATCCTTGTAATCAAAAGGATTGATTTTGAATTCCAGATTTGCTCTTCCATGAAGAGGAGCCGAAGAGCCAAGAACATCTTCCCGCATAAAAGAAACGAGAGAGCCAAGCAAAATAAAAAACAGGTTTGATTTCTTCCATTTATTATCAATATATTTCTGCAACAAGGAATTCATATATGTGCAAGATTTTGCAAGATACGGATATTCATCAATTACAAAAACAATCTGCTCTTTTTCTGATTCTTCTGCAATAAAATCAAATATTGAATCAAATGAATCAAACTTCAATTTTCCGCTAAGATTTGGAGCAAGACTATCCAAAACATCATTTCCCATTCTTTCAAGAAGTTCTGCTTCAGGCATTTCTGTACTGACAAAAGATACTGATTTGCATTTGTTTATTTCAATGAACCTGTTTACGAGCGTTGTTTTTCCAACTCGTCTGCGACCAAAAAGAACAGCCATCTGAAAGCCTTTCTTGTTATAAAGTTCCTGAAGTGATGCAAGTTCTTCTTTTCTGCCTATAAATTTATCCATTTTGATAATCCTTTTCTGTACAG
>CAZXCR010000109.1:0-6136 GCA_964639315.1 uncultured Treponema sp.
AGAGTCCTGCGCCCAAGATACACAGGCAAAGGCTGCCGAGAACAAAACCACTGAAAGTATTTTTTCTTTTTTCATATATTTTTCCTCATAAGAATTTCTTAGTCTTCTTTTATATAGATTTGAATTTCATTTCCAGTTTTATACGTGTAGAAATATCCGTTGTAATATTCAATCTGCATAGAACTTGAACCTGATGCAGCATTTACATTTTTTACAAGATATTCATCTCCACTCTTTGAAAATTTCCACGTTCCGTAATTTCCTGGTGCTGAATCAAATTTTAGTGTTCCGGTACTGCTTGAATATTCGCTGCTTACAAGATATTTTCCGCCGCAAGTAAATATGTAGTTTCCGTTTGAATCAACTGTGCAGCACAAGCTTGCCATTCCGTTTGAATAGTCAATTTCATCGTCGTTTACAGAAGTTTCAACTCCTACAATTCCGCTTCCGCTCGAAGTGCTTCCTAAAACAACACCAGAACTTGCGTAGTAAATCATTATGATGTCGCCGTCAGAAGGAAGTGCTGTAGCAAGTTTATATGTTCCGCTGGCAGCTGAACTGTGGTTGTAGTGAACAAAATTAGTCTTTACGGTGTAAACAGAAGAACCGCCGGCATTGTCGTAGACTGTAAGCTGGAAGTTAGTGTTGAATCTTGCACTTGAAACTCCAGTTGTAACTTCCTTGCCGTTGTAGCGTATTCTGGAACCGTTTGTACTTGCCGTAAATTTTATTTTTTTTGATTTATATTCATCGCTGATTTCAATTGTAACTGTGCGTGCAGATGTGTCAATTGAACCGTAAACAATAGGACTTAATTCTTCAAGGGCAAAATATGTAAGGTCTTTTTCTGAACCTGTGGAATTTTCTGTGTCAGTTCCGGCGGTATCTTCTACATCTGAACTTGAATTTGTTGATGGAGAGCTTATCCACTCATATTCAGCAAATTTTGTATATTTTGAAACGGATCTTTTTCGCTGCATAAGTTTTGCTGCGCCCCAGTTCCAGCCGTTACCTTCGCCATTTTCAAATCCGATTGAATCTATTACTTTACCGCCGCTTTCCAAAGTAAAACCGTCAATTCCGTTTGTTTCAAGAATTTGGGAGTAGTCGCGGTCGCTTTTGTAAACTGATGAACTTGAATCAGTCTTTGAAGAAAACCAGTTGCATCTTTGCGAATACAAAACAAGGCTTGCACCTGCCGGTAATGTTCCTGAAAGTTGAGCGCAAATATCTTTTGATTCCGCGCGGCTGCCGTCTTCCCAAACGTGCCTTGTTAAACTTACAGAACTTAAATCTACTGCGGAAGAAGATTTATTTGTAATTTCAAGGTACTGATTGTTTGCTCCCTTAAAAGGTGCGGTTTGCCCCGAATAATATTCTGTAAACAAAAGAGTTCCGTTGGTAACTGCAGAACTTTCTTTTTCTATATTCAAGACGTAGGTTTTTGTAATTCCGCTTTGAGAAACTGCAATTTCTAGCGGAGAATATGCAAAATCCAGAGAATCAATATCTGTTTCTAAACTTGAACCTTCTTTTGCAAGAACCGTCGCTTTTAAATTAGAGCGTTCGTCTGAAGAATACAAAGTTTGTGGCAAATAAACTGTTATTGTACCTGCAGAACTGTCAACTTTTCCGCTTATGTTTGACGAAATTATTCCTGAATTTTTTGATGCGTAAAATGTGAACGAAGCAATCTCTGCATCAGAAACAGTGTTTGAACAGGAAGCAAAAATTCCCGCAAAAAGCGCAAAAGCTAAGCAAAAGAAAACAAAATGTAATTTTTTTAAGTTTTTCATTTTTCCTCTCATAAGGTCATCTGGTAAAAATTAGAATTTTTAAAGACTTCCTCGACTTAGTCAGTGCTAAAAACATTTGGAATACGAATCATATCAGGATCGTGGTCCGAAAAATTATAGTGATTGTTTCTGGTGAACATTGAATTTATATGCGCAATAAAGCACACATTCTTCCATTCTTCGCCCAAAGTGCAAGAAAGGGCATTTTCATTCACCGCAGTTACAGCACTTTGATACAAAGAAGAACTTACAAAAACGTGGTCAATTTGCTGAAGATTTCCTTCGTATGAATAAGAAAAACATTCTGTTGCCGGCATAAATTCTTCTGTAAGGCTGTACAAAATTTGAAGTCCGCCTTCTTCGCCTGTTAAAATTTTAGCCGGAGTTGCGTAGGCAAAATCATTCATATCACCTGCAACTACAATTTTTGCCTGTGAATCGTACTTGAGGATTGATTCAACAAAGGAATTTACCGCCTGTGCCTGTCCGTTACGCTTTACTTCACTTAAAAGCAGCGGAGGTTGAACACTTCCATAAAGCGGATAGTCGCCGCGTTTTGAAGCCAAGTGGCAGGCAACTACAAAGAAATTTTCGCTGGTTGTGTTTCCGCTTGAATCTTTGATTTTAAACTCGCCTGCAAGAGGACGTCTACTGTGACTAAAATAACTTGAATGAACAAGACTTGGACTCTGCGAAAGATGAACTTTTCCGTCATTGCCCAAATATGGACTTGTTGTAGCATCTGCCAAAGCCCAACCTTGAGCATTGTTATTTGCAGTTTGAACAGGCCATTCAGTTTCATCAAGAAGATTTCCAGAAGAATCGTGGGTGTTTTCGTAGTAATTTGTTATGAGTCCTGAATCTACAAATTCAACGCGCTCTGTATTGAACAAAAATCCTGTACGAATATTAACGCCACCCTTTCCGCCAAAGTCGCCTTCTTTTGGATCTATGCAGCGGAACTCGTATTTTGGACCGCCGTTTGTAGTAATCCGCTCAATTATGGTACTGAAATTTCTTACTGCGGTTACAACGCCGTCTTTTTCTGCATAAGCGCAATCTTCATTTTCATAAATCTGACCTGTGTCCTTATCGTCTCCCATTTCTACAACGCAAAGCACATCTGGATAAAGAAGATTATTTTTTATTATAAGCGCCAGATCTCCTACCTTGTCGTAAGTAGTTCCCTGTGCTTCGTAATTTTCTATGTTAAATGCGGCTACTCTAAGACTCTTCCAGTCATCTTGCAAAACGCCTTTGCTTGTGCTAGACAAAGATTTCCACGCCGGAGTAAAAATGCTTGAGGCATCAAACGAAGTAGCACTTGTTCCTGCACGCCACTTTGTTATTCCGTCGCTGTTTGAACTTGACTGAGTTGTCATATAAGTTGTAACAGAACTTTTGCTTACACTCGAAAAAGCCTCGGAATCAAGATTCATGTACCAGGAATTTGTGTTTGTAAACTTCCAGCCCTGATTTGGAACTGTTTCGCCTTTGTAGTTTGTAATTGTATTTTCTGTGGAATTTGTGTAGTAAGGTGTTAAGTTTGTTGAAGCTTCACTTGCCGCTAAATAAGCCTTTGATTTTGTATTTAGTGGATGCGCCATATAAACACCGTCGCAAGTATAGTCAAGAACTCCGCGGAAAATTTTAGCACCGGTGGAATCAAGCAAAGTATCGCCAATTTGTGCAAGAGATGAACTGTAAGTTTTCCAGTCAGTAGGCGCGTAGTCTACAAACAAAAGTTCTTCGTTGTAATCCTGATATCCTGTATTTTGATTCTGCTGAATTACATTTCCCATCCAATCTGAATTGAAGGTACGGAAATAGTTGTCACTTTCATCTTTTGCTCCGTCAGCAAGAATTCCTGTAAGATTATAGTAAGTTGCGCCCACAACCTGCGGTTCTTCAATTACAATCACCATACTTTCCATAGATTCAAGCACTTTTATTGCTTCTTTCATTGGCGATGAACTGTCTAAATCGTGAGGCATTACGCGGGATTCTGCTTCGTAAGTTACGCCGTTGTATTCATAGGAATTTTCGCTTTTGTAATTTTGAGCCTTAGTTGAACTGTAGGTGATTAAAACTCCCATTGGATAAGGAGAAGTTAAATTTTCGCCATTTTTTGTTACGTGACTTGCAGAAGTTGCTTTTATTTCGGTGCGGGTTAAATTTCCTGCCGAAGAATTGTATCTGTCTAAAAGACGGCACTCTTGAACAACGCCGGTTACGCTTACAATGTCGCCCGCTTCAAGGTCTGAAGGAACGCCGTCAATCCACTGCGAAGAAGAATATTCTTCATTGTGGGTGTTTACAAAAATTCCGTTTGATTTTAATCCAGAAAAATCTCTGTCGGCTGGCAAGGCTTCCATATAAAAACCGTCAGAACCAACGTACTGGGCAATGTCGCTTCCGTCAGCATCAGCATTGGTGTAATACCAGTGAGGTGCCTGATTTTGAATCATTGTAACAACGCCGGTAATTGTAACCGTAAGCCCTTTTAGTGGACTTTCTGCAAGTTCGCCCTGAACGTAGGGAATTGTTACAGAATCAGCATCTACGCAAACAAAATTTACTTCGCTTACAGTTCCGTTTTCTGCACACTGACCTATGTTTACAATCGAACCGTTTACACTTCCGTTCAAATTTTCAAAACTTGGAACGCAAAGTTTTCCAGCAAGAGTGCATTGAAGGTCTGCAGAAGTTCTTGAAAGCCCTGTAATTGAATACGAGCCGTCCGAAGTTGACACGGCACTTAGAGAAGTTTCCGAAACACTTATTTGTGCGCCCTGAACAGCGTTTCCTTCTTCGTCAACAATTGTTCCGGTTATTGTGTATTTGCCGGAAGCGGAATTGCTGCTGAAAAAAGAACAGGCTGTAAAAAACGGGGCAATTACAAAAAAAAGTGCCAGTCTGCCAAAAATTCTTTTTTTCATCTTTTCTAGTTTCCTTTTTTGGGGATAAACATTTTTACTTACAGGGCAGTAAAAGTCAATGAAAAAATAAATTTATCTTATTTTTCCACTGATTCAAAATCTGCGACAGTAACTTTAAGTAACTTTTTATTAATTTTTTTATACTTTTTGTAAAATTTAGGTAAGTTTTATTTTGATGATTTCAAGTTTTTTTAATGACAAAATCCCTAAGTTACACGCACGTGTTTACTAATAGAATTTTCAGTTAAGAAAAAAACTTCTACATTACACACGCACGCAATGTTAAGGGCAAAGTTGTCTATAAAAAATCACTCAAAATCGCCGGATTTTATTTCTTCTACAATGCGAGTCCAGCTTTCGTAGCGTTCTGGAGCAATTTTTCCCTGACTGACTGCTTCTTTTACAGCACATCCTTTTTCGCCTAAATGAGAGCAGCTCATTCCAAAACTGCATTTTCCCAAAAAAGGCTTAAAGTCTCTAAAATAAAGAGCCAAATTTTCTGCTGAAATATCGTGAAGTAAAAAGCGCCTTACGCCCGGAGTGTCAATTATATCAGCAACAGCGCCTATTCTTCCGCCCATAAGGGCTTCGTCAAGATTTAAGTGAATTAAAGAACCTTTTGTTGTTGTGTGACAACCTTTTCCGTATTTTTGAGAAAGACTTCCGGTTTTTAAAACAACATTGTTATCAAGAACATTTATAATGGAACTTTTGCCAACACCACTCTGACCCACAAAGGCACTAAGTTTGTTTTCTATAAGATTTGCAAGTTCTTCTATTCCCTCGCCGGTTTTTGCACTAGAACGAATTACCTTGTAGCCAATTTCTTCCCAGATTTCAAGCTGCCTTTGAAATTTTTCGCTTAAGCCGGCTTTTAAATCGTACTTGTTGCACACGATTACCGGAGTAATATTTTCGTATTCTGCTTGGGCAAGGGCTCTGTCTATAAAGCGGGGGCGGAACGGAGGTTCATCAGGGGTGGTTACGATTAAAAGATAATCCAAATTTGAAGCTAGAAGCTGTGGCAGTCGTTTTTTTACATTCCATCTTACAAATTCATTTTTACGGGGAACTAGAGACAAAATCATTGCCTTATCTTCTTCAATAGAGGAGTCGTCAAGCACAACTTTGTCGCCTGGAGAAAGCGGATTGTAATAATCCTGTTCGCTTTTTAAAATTTTGCCTTTTATAGCGCAACTTCGCACAACGCCATCATCACATTCAACTTCAAAAACGTTTTTACTTCCGTTTAAAATAAGTCCCTGCATAGACTTTGATTCTAACTTCTTTTACAGTTTTTTTCTATTGTTTTTTTTAGCCGGGAAATTTTATGGCGAATCGCGAGAATTTTGTTAGGTAAGAGATTATTTTTAGGGCATTTTTATTTTTTTTGGAGCGAAT
>CAZXCR010000110.1:0-6074 GCA_964639315.1 uncultured Treponema sp.
CGTTCAAAACCGTAGGTTTTGAATGAAACCGCGAAAAGCGGGTTTTCTAAAAAAAATTTTCAGCCGGAACGAAAAGAAATTTTTCTAAAATTTAAAAAAATCGCTCCAAATAAGTAAAACTTTCAACAAATTCAAAATTCAATCTTTCATTTTAGAGAAGTTTCTTACAACTCTTTTTTGCACTCTGCGGCAATTTTTATTCTGACTTTTAAATTTTTTGTGCTAAAAAGGAAATTTGCTGCAGAAGAAAAATTTAAACTTTCCAAGATAGAATTTTTTTCTTCAAGACTGACTGCCGAAGAAATGGTCTTTAAAAAAATCCGCTTTGGGTAAAAATAAAAATTTGCAGAATAAAGGGAATTTTCTGATTCTGCACTGATTTCTTTTTTCCACTGAAAACTAAGTTTTGTGCTTAAATTTTTCGCATTCAGTTTCCACGAAATTTTCTGGCTGAATTCTTTGTCTTCTGCATTCAAAAATAAATCTTTTGAAAAAAATGAACTTTGCCATAAAAAAGAATTTCTTGAAAAATTCAGGCTTAAATTCATTTTTGTTAGAAATTCTTTGTAAAATTCCGGGCATCTTTTATGAGAACTGCAAAAATTCTGCTGGAATAAAAATCCGCCTTCTAAATCGCTGTGAGGAAGAAAAAATGTGTACTGCGGATTTAAATAGTACTGAAAATAAGATTTTATTTCGCTGGTGTCTGCTGTAAAAAAATTTTGAGGGGCTAAAAAAAATGCGCAGTTTACAAGAAAATTTTCTATGTGCAGGGAATTTTGGTTTCTTGCGCAAAATTGCGGATTTCCAAAAGGATTTTCGCTTATTTGCAGGGCGCAGGAAGAATTGAAAAAAGTTGAACTAAAATTAAAAAGTCCTTCTGATGAAAAAAAATATTTTTGCGCATAGTAAGGTTTTGATAAATTCCAGGATTTTTCTTTAAGAGAACTGTTTTGTGACGAAATAAAAGCGCCGCTTAAAGAAAATGCAATTTCTGACGGAAAAGAGGAATTTTGAAATGAAAATTTTTTGCCTGCCGAAGCATAAAAGGCGCTTTGGTAAAGGTATGCACACTGAAAATTCAAAAATGGAAAAGAAAAATCTGCCGCAAGTGAAAGAGTTTGGCTTGATGAAGGAGAACTTGCTTCTGAAATTGAAATTTCTGGTTCTAAAAGAATTGATTTTTTTAGCGGAGAAGGGGACGAAAAAGACGGGTTTTTCATCCTGGAGGCACTTCCTGAATATTTTAAATTTCCGGCTAAGAACACTGCACTAAAGGGAAGTTTTTGTGGCGAAAAAGAATATTTTGCCGAAGCACATTCCGCTTGAATCAAGTTGCGGTAAAAATTGTAAAAATTAAAATTTTCCAAGCTGAAAGAAAAAAATTCCTCGCTCGAAAAATAATCCGGGCTAAGAGACTGACTTTTTGAAGCAAGGCTGAGCGTAAAGTTTTGAAGCGTAAATTTTAGCGCAAGATTTTGGTCGGCAGTAAAATCTACAGGAGCTGCTTCTGAATTTTCTTCGTTTTCTTTTTCCAGCGAAAAATCAAGTTCGGTTTTGGAAGAAAGGTTAAGAGACCAAATACTCTTTTCTGCCGAAAGAAATTCACAGAATTGAAAGAGTTCAAAAATCAGGATTAAGAATTTAAATTTGTCCACATATATTATATAGACAATGAATTTCAGAATCCGCAAAAAAATCCACTGGTAACCGGCGCGATGTGGAGGACTTTTTGTTAAGTGATAGAATTTTTTTTCTTAACTGAAAATTCTATCAGTAACTGGCGCGCCGCGCGTGTTTATAGAGAAATTTTTGCTTAACAAAAAGACCTGCGAGTTTGTCGAAGTTAAGCTACAGTCACACTAGGTCTGGTAGTTTCGACAGGCTCAACCACCGTCTTTTTTCATATGAAGAAATTTTGTTGTAAGACAGATCCCGAAACCAGTTCGGGATGACGGTCATTTTCGAATTTAACCCGGGATGACGGCTGTGCTCTTAACCACCGTCTTCTCGTGTGAAAAAATTTATTCTGAAACAGCAAGAATTTTTGTTTCGTAAGCTTTTAACATTATTTTGCCTTGAAGTTTTTCGTTTGTATCAAGGTCGGTAAAGATGGTTTTTAAGTTGACTTCCTGATTTTCAGCAGAGAAATTTAGGATAAAAATATACTTTTTGTCTGCTGATTTTCGCATTGCAAGTTCAACATCTTCGCCTGCCTCTACAAAATCTTTTAGCGGACTTGAAGCATTTGTGTAATCCAAAAATTCCTTTACGTTAGAGCGCGTAAAAGTTCCGCCAAAGTGAAGAATTTTTCCAAGACCAATTTTTGTTTCTGCAAGGGCCGGTTTTGTTTCGTAATAATTTGAATTGTAATATGCAAGAATTTTTGCCGGGGCAAAATCAGTTTCGCTGCATTTTAAAATGTCATTGAAAATTCCCGCTTCAATTTTTTTCCCATTCCAGAGCATTGTTGATTTTTCTTCAGCGTCTGAAACAAAGGTAAAATCTTCTACGGTAGTTTTTGTGAGCTTAGAAAAAGGACCTGGCATTTCCTGCATATAGCATTTGCCGTTCTGCATTTTTTGTCCTGCTCGTGCGCCTAAAATTAAAATTCCGCCCTGTTCGAGGTAATCGCGAAGAGTTTGAACGGTTTTTTCATCAGTAATTTCCGGATGAGGATAAAAAATCAGTTTGTAACGGTTTAAATTTTCGCTCGTCTTTCCGTTTTGAATGTAAACAAAATCTAAAGGAGTGTGAGTTTTTTGGCAGGCAATGAAAATTTCAGTTTCGCTTTTTTGTGCGCATCTTCTGTGCCAAATATCAGTTTGGCTGTCAAAAATATTGTCGTAGTCGCGCAGAAGTGCAGTTTGTGCAAAATAGTCGCTTTGTGCAAGATTTTTGATTTTTTCAATTCTTTTTGAGAAGTCTTGTATTTCTGCAAGTTTGCGGTTGTCTTTGTTGCTGTAATCTAAAATTCCGTGCCAGTACATTTCTGTGCCAAAAGTGCAGGTTCGCCATCTGAAAAAACTGATGTAATCTGCTCCGTGAGCAATGCTTTGGGTTGCCCAAAGTGTGATTTGACCTGGTTTTGGAGCAATTGCTTCCATTTTTGTATTCCAACCGTTTGCACCGCTTTGCTGCTCCATAATTCCAAAGTTGCGGCAGATAGATCTTGTTTCGCTTAAATTTCGGCTCCACATTCGGTCTTTTAAATCATCTGAATTTTTGTCTGCATCAAGACACCAGGCGAAATTTGGGTACGAATCGTAAGTAAAAAGATCAAGGCATTCAGTCATCATTTGGTGATTGTTGATATTTGAAAACATTCCGTTTGTTGTAATAAAGGCTTTTTGCGTTTTGTATTTGCGGATAATTTGACTTTGCATTTTACAGAAATTGATTGCACTTTGCGAAATGAATCTGTAGTAGTCCAGCGTTAAATGCGGATTTGTAGAGCCTTGTACCGTAAGGCGCGGAAGGTGTACCTGATTCCAGTTTGAGTAAGTTTGGTTCCAGAAAACAGCGCCCCAGTTTTCGTTAAGGGATTCAAGGGTTTTGTATTTTGACTTTAAAAATTTTCTGAAGGCAATATCATCTGCTTTTGAATAAAATTCTGCGGTTTCGCAGTTGATTTCGTTATCAATTTGGTAGCCTACAATGCACTTTCTTTTTCCGTAATGCTGCATGATTTTTGTAACAATGCGCTTGCAGAAAAACTGATATTTTTTTGAATTGTAATTGTAGTGGCGCCGCATTCCGTGGTTAAATTTTGCACCGTCAATGCGACAGTTTAAAACTTCTGGATATTTTTGGGTAAGCCAGGCCGGTGGGGTTGCAGTTGGTGTTCCGAAAATAACGTTGATGTTTTCTTTTTCGCAGAGATCTAAAAATTCATCAAAAAAACTGAAGTCAAAGTGATTTTCTTTTGCTTCGATTTTGTTCCACGCGAATTCTGCAATTCTGATGGTTTTGATTCCGGCAGTTTTCATCCGTTCTAAGTCGCTTTGCCACAAGGATTTATCCCATTGTTCTGGGTAATAGCAGACTCCTAAACTTATTTCGCTGAATTTGTAATTTTGATTCATAAAATTTTCTCCATACATAATTGATGAATTTGTTGCAGGCGGCGGTAAAGTTACACAATAACAGAATATGCTTCCGCAAAAAGCGCGTCAATTCGCCACGCTGAACGCAAGAGGGGTTTGTCGCAAGCTTCGCTTGCTTCCCGAGTTTTCTTGCGAAAACTCGCGGTCTTTCTTGTTAAGAAAAGAATTTTTAGTAAGCAAGGAATTTTATCAGCAACATCCGAAGCGCGGAACGCGCGAAAAGCAAAATTCTTCTTGATGTAAAAAATTCGCTCCAGAAAAAATTAATCGCGGATTGAATCGATGTTTGCTTTGCCGGCTTTTACGAAGGGCAGTACGTTTTCTTCCATTGCAATTTCGAGTTTTACAAAATGTGGGCCGTTTTCAAAGGCTTTTTTGTACCACTGCTCGTCTGCGTTTGCATCAATTGCGTCAATATGGAACCCGCGCGCAACTCCCAGGTAATCTGGCAGTTTTGTAAAAATACTTGCGCTGTAATTTTTGTTAAAAAGATATTCCTGCTGCTGCCTTACCATTCCAAGACTTCCGTTCTGAAACATTATGACGGTTACATTTAAATTTAGTTCGTGCAGAGTAGCAAGTTCCTGAATGTTCATTAAAATACTGCCGTCGCCTGTAATGCAAATTACTCTTTTTTGCGGATTTGCCAAAGCTGCACCAATCGCTGCCGGAAGACCGAATCCCATAGTTCCCAGCGAACCGCTTGTTAAAAGCTGCCGTGCGTGTTCTACAGGATAATATTGCGCCGTCCACATTTGATGCTGACCTACATCTGTGGCTACGATTATGTCTTCTTCGTTAACTTTGCATTTTTCTGCCAGTTCTGGAAGTTTTTTTATGAATTCCCGCGGATTTACCCCAGAAGAATTTTTTGGTCTGCCACATTCTACGCTTTCGGTTTGAGAATAAATTTCTTTTAGTTCAGAAAGCCAATTTTCTCTTTCCTTTGCGGACTGCGAATCCTGACTGATTTTTTCGCTGAGAGAAGGAAGAATTTCTTCCATATCGCACACGAGCGAAAGGTAACTTGGAAGAATTTTATTGATTTCAGCGGCGTCTATATCAATATGAAGAATTTTTGCATTTGGACAGAATTTGCTGATTACACCGGTTGCCCTGTCGTCAAAGCGGACTCCCAGCGCAAGAACTGTGTCTGCTTCGTACATTGCGCGATTTGCTGCGTAAGAACCGTGCATTCCAATCATTCCAAAATTAAATTTGTAACTTTTTGGAACTGAACCAATGCCCATTAAACTCGTAACAACTGCCGCATTGTATTTTTTTAAGAGGACAGAAAGCTCTTCTGAAATATTTTTTGTGTTGCAACCGCCGCCAAGGTAAAAAACCGCTTTTTTTGAAACTGAAAGAATTTGCGCCATTTTTTCTATGATTTCTTTGCGTTCTTCTTTTGGCGTGTTAAATTTTTGCGCAAAAACAGAATGTTTGCTTTTTTTAAGAGAATTTATTTCTGGCCAAGAATCAAATTCTGCTGTTTCCAGCTGAACGTTGCGCGGCACATCGATTAAAACCGGGCCAGGGCGACCGCTTAAGGCAATTTCGAATGCGAGAGGAACTGCTTCTAAAAGTTCCGCCGCGCTTTTTACCATAATGCTGTGTTTTGTGATTGGAAAAGAAAGACCAAAAGTGTCTGCTTCCTGAAAAGCGTCTGTTCCAATAAGAGAGAGATTTACTTGTCCTGTAAAAGCTACAATCGGGACGGAATCGCATCTAGCGTCGGCAATGGCGGTTAGAAGATTCATTGCGCCAGGTCCGCTGGTTGCCATACAAACTGCCGGTAAACCTGTTGACCGTGTAATTCCCTGTGCAATAAAGCCAGCTGCCTGTTCCTGACGTACAAGAACGTGCTTGATGTTGCTGCGGTTTAATTCATCGTAAAGCGGAAGTATAGAACCTCCTGGAATTCCCGCAACCGTCTTAATGCCCTCAAGTTCCAAGAGCTTAACAATA